>NZ_AFGF01000039.1 GCF_000219125.1 Acetonema longum DSM 6540 | reverse complement strand
ATGGGGCAAAGGGTTTTATTAAAACCTATGCCCCCATCCCTTTTAGCTTACCTTGAGACTATTGGGTCACGTCTTCCGCCAGACCGTCGACTATAACCAATTCCGGGCGAGAAGACAATTGCAGAGGATGGCCGCTCCAGACTACCAGATCGGCGTCCAGCCCGGGAGAGATGCTGCCGACCCGGTCAGCCAGCCCGAGAATCCTGGCGGCTTCCGCTGTCACTATTTTCAGAGCCTGCTCCTGAGGCAGACCGAACCGGGTGGCAAGGCCGGCGTAAACCGGCAGGAAGCAGCTGGGGATGACCGGATGATCGCTCATCATAGCGAAACGAACACCATGGCGGTAAAGAATGGCCGGCGCAGCCATATCCTTATCTTTCAGTTCCATTTTGCTGCGGGTGATAAGGGTTGGTCCCACAATCACCGGCACGTTTTCCCTGGCCAGCACATCGGCGATCAGGTGCCCTTCAGTGGCGTGTTCAATAATAATATCCACATCAAACTCTTTGGCGATGCGGATGGCGGTCACAATGTCGTCCGCTCTGTGAGCATGAGCCCGCAGCGGCATTTCCTTGCGCAGTACTTTGGCGATTGCCTCCAGCCCCATATTATACGTCCGGTCTTTCTCCTCCTGTTTTTTCATATACTCCAGGGCTTTATGAAAGGTCTCGCGAATCAGGGCTGCCGTAGCCATACGAGTCACCGGGACTTTTTTGTGATCTCCGTAGACCCGCTTGGGATTTTCCCCAAAGGCGATTTTAAGTCCTGCGTGTTTACGGACAATCATTTCTTCAACTGTATCTTTTTGCTTGGTCTTGATCACCACACATTGTCCGCCGATCGGATTGGCGCTGCCGGGGGCCACCATCACGGCGGTAACGCCGCCCCGGTAGGCGTCGGTCAGCCCCACGTCCGCCGGATTGATGGCATCTATGGCGTGGATGCCGGGGGTAACCGGATCGCTCTTTTCATTCACATCCTCACCGGCCCAGTCCATGGATTCGCCGTAAAGGCCTAGGTGGGTATGAGCGTCAATGATGCCGGGGGTAATGACTTTGCCGGACGCATCTATGACTTGATAATTGGACGGAATAGCCAGATTTTCACCTACAGCCTGAATCTTTCCGTCCCGGATCAGGACGGTGCCTTTCTCCAACGGTTCGCTGCACATGGTTAAAATTTTGGCGCCTGTCAGTGCAATCATAGTTTATCTTCCTTTCTATGCTTTGCCAATGATTCCATTGTACCGCTGGCTTCAGCCTGACGCAAGGATAAACAAAATGATGAAAACCCGCGATGGTTCACGGGTTTTCATCATTTTGAATTTGGCCTTCTACTTTCTGGTCAGGTATTTGCGGATATCAAAGGCCACTGCCGACACAATGATCAAGCCTTTTATGATCAACTGCCAGTATGGATTGACCCCGATAAAGGTGAGGCCGTAGTTAATGACGCCGAAAATAAGCACGCCGGCAAGGATCCCAGGCACAGTGCCAATACCGCCGGAAGTAGATACCCCGCCCACCACGCAGGCAGCAATGGCGTCCAATTCATACATGTTGCCGTAGTTATTGGTAGCGCCGCCGGTCCTGGCTGCTTCCAGCACTCCGGCCATGCCATAGAGGCTGCCGGCTATGGCGTATAATACCAGCAGATTCAGCCGGACATTAATACCGGAGACGACGGCTGCATTCACATTACCGCCAATGGCATACATATTTTTCCCCAACCGGGTCTTATTGAAGATCACCCAGACGATGGCCGCAATTACGATGGCAATCAGCACAATGTAAGGAAAGGAAAAAGACTCACCACTGAAGGTGCCGGAGCCGATATTGGTGAAATCAGCCCGAAGGCCGCCAATGGGTTGAGACTCATTGGGCTTCATATCAAAATAAATGGAATTGACCCCGTATACAATGACCATGGTTCCCAAAGTGGCGATAAACGGCGGGACACTCAGTCGCGAGACGATAAAGCCGTTGATCAGCCCTACAGCCAGTCCTGCCAGCACCGCCAGCAAAATCGGCAGCCATATAGGCAGATCCGGCAAGTTCGGATAAAACCGCCGGGAATAGTCAGCCACTTGCAGCATGGAACCGGACAAAACCGCCGATAAGCCCACCACCCGCCCGATAGAAAGATCAACGCCGCCCGTGATGAGGACAAATGCCGCTCCCAGGGCGATAATCACCCGGGTGGCCGATTGCAGCGTAATATCCCGCAGAGTGGTTATGGATAAAAAGCGAGGGTCGTAGACAGCGATAATCGCAATCAGAGCTACCAGAACAATATAAATAGCATTTTGCAAAACAAATTCCCTGATGCGTCGAGGGGCAAAGAACGGGGATAGTACTGTTTTCTTTGTTTCTTCCTGCATTCACGAAACCTCCTGTTCACGCTAGACGCCGGGTTGCAAGGCGCATAATTTCTTCTTCCGTAGCGGTCTTTCCGTCAATGATGCCGGTAATCCGGCCTTCACACATAACCATGATCCGGTCCGACATACCCAAGAGTTCCGGCATCTCCGAGGAAATCATGATGATACTCTTTCCCTGTTTGGCCAGAGCGGCGATGATGCTGTAGATTTCAAATTTAGCGCCAACATCAATACCGCGGGTCGGTTCATCAAGGAGCAATATGTCCGGTTCAGTCAGTAACCAGCGGGCGAACAGCACTTTCTGCTGGTTGCCGCCGGACAGATTTTTAATGAGAGTGGCGATGGAGGGTGTTTTCACCCGCAGTTTTTCGATCCCGGCGATTGCCTCGGCCTTTCTTTTTTTCTCATCCAGGAGAAAATAAGATGTTTCGTAGGACGAAAGCCTGGCCACCGCCGTGTTTTCCAGTACCGACAGTACGGGGAATATCCCGGTTACCCGCCGTTCCTCAGTTAAGAGGGCAATTTTCCGTTTCTTAGCATCCAGCGGCGACTTAATTTGGGTCTCGACGCCATTGAGATAAATCTTGCCTGCCCCTATCGTCCGCATGCCGAACAGCGCTTCCATCAGTTCGGTGCGCTGGGCTCCTACCAGTCCGCCAATGCCCAGGACTTCGCCCCGGCGCAATTCAAAGTGGATATTCTGAAAGGATTTGGCATCGGGGGAGGTAAGACCCTCCACTTTCAGGATTACGTTACCCGGCGCGTTGCTGCGTTCGGGAAACCTCTGACTCAGATCGCGGCCCACCATTTTGGTTATGATCATATCGGTGGACAATTCGGCGGCCGGCCAGGTGCCGATATATTTACCATCCCGCATGACACTGACTTCATCCGATATTTGCAGGATTTCTTCAATTTTGTGGGAGATATAGATAATCGCGACGCCCCGCCGTTTTAAATCTCCGATGATTTTAAACAGCTGTTCCACTTCGTTTCCCGTCAGGGATGAGGTCGGTTCATCCATGATGATCACTTTGGCGTTATATGAAACGGCTTTTGCGATTTCAAGAGATTGTATCTTTGATACGGACAGGTTCCTGACCAATGCATAGGGATCGATATCGATTTCCAGTTCTTTCAGCAGCTCCGTCGTATCCTGATACATCTTTTTCTCATCAATGAGCTGAAAAGGTCCGAAGCCTTTCACCGGAAAGCGCCCAAGCCAGATATTTTCCATGATATTGCGGTGGGGAACCGGGTGCAGTTCCTGATGGATCATTGATATGCCGTTGTCAAGCGCCACTTTGGAGTCACGTATGTCCATTTTTTGACCGTTCAACACGATTTCCCCGGCATCCTGCCGATAGATTCCAAAGAGGCATTTCATCAGCGTCGACTTTCCTGCGCCGTTTTCCCCCATCAGAGCATGCACTGTGCCCGCACGCACCTTGAGAGTCACATTGTCAAGGGCCTTTACGCCGGGAAATTCTTTAGAGATATGGTTCATTTCCAATAAAAATCCGGTTTCTGCCACGCTAACGCCCCTCTTTCCTGTGAGAGCACTTTTTTATATCGTGCGATAAGAGATCAAGAGGGCAAGGAAGCCCTGCCCTCCTGCCTCCCGTGAGAAGTTTATTTCGCGTCGTTCATGTTTGCCTTAGTAATCTTTTTATAAGGGATCCAGATATACTTCCCATCCACAATCTCATAACCGCTGTTCTCTTTGTTGGGGGTTTGTCCCTGAGCCAGTACGTAAGTCAGGTTAAAGGTAGCCTTGCCCTGATTTTTGGCGTCGTTCAAAACAGTGCCCAGCATGGTCCCTTCTTCCAATGCCTTAAGGGCAGGAGCCGTAGCATCAACTCCGACTACCGGCAGGAATTTGCCGTCTTTAAAATAGCCATTGGCTTTCAAAGCTTCGATGGCGCCGAGGGCCATATCGTCATTATTGGCGAATACCGCTTCGATTTTGTCGCCATGGGCTGCCAGAAAGGCCGCCATTTTTTCCTGGCCTTTCACACGGTCCCACATGCCAGTGTCTTCGGCAACCTTCTCAACTTTAATGCCGGCATCCTGCACAGCCTGGACCGAGTATTTGGTGCGCAGTTCAGCATCCTGATGACCGGGTTCGCCTTTTAGCATTACATACTGGAGAACGCCGTCCTTATTTTTGTCCATTTCGGGATGGGCTTTCCAGTGATCCACAATTAGCTGGCCGGATATAGTCCCGGACTCTTCGGCTTTAGCGCCGACATAATATACTTTATCCCACTTTTTCATATCTTCCGGCAGCGGCTCCCGGTTGAGGAACACCACAGGAATGTTGGCTTTTTTCGCCTTGTCAATAATCACGCCGGCGGCGGTGCGGTCAACCGGGTTAATCGCCAGAGCGTTGGTCTTTTTGGTGATAAACAGGTCTACTTTGTCATTTTGGGTAGGCTGAGAATTTTGGCTGTCAACAATATCCACCTGGGCTTTGCCTTCTCCTGCCTGGGAAATGGCATTTCTGACACCGGTCATAAACGTATCATCGAATTTGTAAATAGCCACTCCGATGGTGGGCTTTCCTTTGGTATCCTGGGCCTGCTGCCCGCCGCAACCGGCCAGCATCACTCCCAGAATCAGCGAGAATACAAGGATCTCTTTCCAGTACCGTTTCACAATATGCCCTCCTTCAAAATCCTTTTTGGACCATTTATATATCATAAAACAGCCATACCGCGTCAAGGCTGGTAAATCGCCTTGCCGGCCGGTATCTCCGCCTTACAATAACCCCTTATAAGCGGCTTGCGGTTTTGCCTTGAACAAGCCACGCCGTTTTCGTAATTTCCGTAAAGACCATATCCGCTGCCCCTTTTAACGTATTTTCGGTCGTCCTTTCCGAAAAATGAATTTTCAGAATACTACTGCAGCTTTCGAAGGCTCTTTCCCGGACAATCCGGTTCAGCGTATCTTCTATATGCGACTGGGCCTTGGCGATGCAGCCGCTGATTACAATCAATTCAGGGTTAAATATATTCACCAGATTGGCAATGCCAATACCAAGATACCGGGCTACCCGGTCCAGCATCTGCAGGGCCAGGCTGTCTCCCATGTCGGCGGCCTGATATACGGTGTCGACGGTTACCCGGTCCGGATCTCCGTCCGCCAAGTCATCCACACAGGAAGGCTGTCCTTCCTTCATGGCTTTTACCACCAGTTCAACCAAGGCGTCTTCTGAAGCCAAAGCCTCCAGGCAGCCATAATTGCCGCACCGGCAGAGAGGCCCGGCCACATCCACCGTGGTATGGCCCACTTCGCCGGCGCTGCCGTTCATACCCCGGTACAGTCTGCCGTTGATCATGATGCCGGCGCCAATCCCATGGCTGACTTTCAGCAAGATCATATTGGCGGTATCTTTCATGGAGCCATAGTGGTATTCTCCCATAGTCAGCACTTTTGCGTCGTTTTCAATAAAAGCAGGCAGCTGAAATTTTTCTTCCAAAATAGTTTTGAGAGGAAGGTTCTTCCATCCTATATTCAAGGCAAAGACAACGATTCCTTCCCGCAGCCGCACCGGTCCGCGGACTACCACGCCGATGGCCGCAACGGGAGCCGTAGCCGCTTTGCGGCATTGATCAATCATCTGCAGCATAAGGTCTAAAACTGCGGCTTCCTTCATGCCTTTGATACTATTTGTTACTTCAAAATGTACCTGCAGTTCCGGATCAATCGCATATCCCATGATGACTTCCGACCGGATATTCATGATGATGACCTGGGATATGCCGCTGTTGATTTTAAGCAGCAGCGGCGGCCGTCCTCCGCTGGATTCACCCATCCTGTATTCTTTGATCAGCCCCGAGTCCAGCAGTTTGCCGGCAATATTGGTAACGGTGGGCGGCGTCAGACCGGTTAGTTTGGCGATATCCGCTCTTGACACCGGTCCGTGGCGCCGGATGATATCAATAACCGGTGCTTCGTTGATGCCGGGTCCTGTTGGCCTGGGGCTCACCGGTGTGAATTCCTGCATTGCATCCTCTCATCCTTCCTTCCAGAAGTCTGTTGCAAAACTCATCAAAGCAGCCTCGAATCCAGGATCGTTCAAAAAGGCCGAGATGCTAGATCAGAGAGACGCTCTGCGTCTCCGTACTGTGAAGAATTCAGATAACTTTTCACTGAGGAGAGATCATCTACTACTACCACGCTCCGAAAAGTCATGAATTCTGGTACAACGCGACGAGGACGGACGTGAGACTGTAGAACGCCCGCCCGCAGGAAGCTGAAGTGACGCGGTTGGGTCTTTTTCAACGGTCTCCCAGCCGGGGGAACCCGTCTGGATTGGCTCGGTGCCAGCGCCAGGCTGTGGCGATGATTTCTTTGATATCGGTGTATTGAGGCTGCCAGTTCATGTCGCGTTTTATTTTTGCCGCGCCTGCCACCAGCACCGCCGGGTCGCCTGCCCGTCTGGCGATGACTTCCTGGCGGATTTTTATCCCGGTGACGGTTTCCGCCGCTTCGATAATTTCCTTTACCGAAAAGCCGCTGCCATTGCCCAGGTTGTATACATCAGAACCGTGTCCGCCGTAAAGCGCCTCCAAGGCTAACCCATGGGCCTGGGCCAGGTCAGTGACATGAATATAGTCCCGAATGCAAGTGCCGTCCTGAGTCGGATAATCATCACCGAAAATTTTGATGCCATCGCTTTTTCCCAGGCAGGCCCGCAGTACCAGCGGCACCAGATGGGTCTCAGGCTCATGGTCTTCGCCGATATCGCCGGCAGGATCAGCCCCGCAGGCATTAAAATAGCGCAAAGCAATGTACTTCAGGCCGTAGGCCCGCGAGTAATCATCCATGGCATTTTCCATGGCCAGCTTGGTACGGCCGTAAACGTTGGTAGGATTCTTGGCCGCATCCTCGGTAATCGGCGTGATTTCCGGCTCGCCATAAACCGCCGCTGTGGAGGAAAACACCAGCTTGCCAACCTTGTTGTCCAGCATAACATCCAAGAGATTTAAGGTCCCCTGAACGTTATTACGGTAATAGTCCCGGGGTTTTCCCATGGATTCACCCACCAGGCTGGCAGCCGCAAAATGGACTACCGAGCTGATGGCATAGCGCTGTATGGTATCAATCAGCTTGCCGCTGTCTAATAAATCTCCCTGAACAAACACGCTCTTGCCCACTGCCTGGCGATGGCCTTTCACCAAGTTGTCGTAGACCACCACCCGGTCTGCTTTCTTTTCCAACAGCCGTACGGTGTGGGAGCCGATATAACCCGCGCCGCCGGTTACTAAAATATTCATAAGTCTTGCCTCCTCAATCTTCTTGGACAGAGTTTAACTCAATATCCATGTCCCATTCCATCGTACTGCCCGGTTCAATGGGGAGCAAGCTTTCTTTTTCCCTTGCTGTTTTCAATGAATCATAAAAGCCTGTGGACGGCTCCAGCGCGCAGTTGTATTCTCCTTTAAAGCCGCCTTCGTTGATCCATATCCCGAGATAAGGTACATGATATCTGTCAAACGACAGCTTGTAGACCAACCGGCCCTGATTTAAGGTAAGGGCGGCTTCGCCTTGATTGACCCTGCCGGCTGCGTAGAACTTTTCCGTCTTCCCAGCGGTTTGGGCCTGAATGCGGTCCAGGTAAAGGGAGTTGCCGCTCCTGTTGGTCGTAATCGGAAAGCTATGTTCCGTCCCGGCCGGTCCCATCAGGCAACTGTTATGAACCGTGATCACCCGGTCTGCAGCGGGCAGGATCAGCCGGGTGGCTTCATCGCAGGCAGTCAGGCCGTGAAAGGCCCATAACCCGTAAAGAGGAACATCACCCCGGTTATGTACCCTGTAGGCCAGGCGGACCTTATTGCCATCCAGAGCAGCTGCCCGGGTAAAAACGTAGGGCAGGGCCACTCCCGTTACTTCCGTAATAAGCGTTTCTCCGGCCACAGTCGCCCGCCACGGCAGGCTCCACAATTCACCATGGTCCGGCAGCATCTTGCCCCGGTATGCCTCATAAGGATAGGGACAGGGGTCAATGGTGGGAAACATCTCATCGGCGCCGGAGGTATCATAGGCTGCAAAATCCCCGCCGTATTCCGCCTGGCGGTAGACACCGGCAACCGGCTGAAACAGGACTTCAAAATCCTGGGGTTTATAAACCAGGGAAGCGATTTTAGCACCCAATTCCGGCAAAATCATCAGCCTGACCCAGTCATTTTCCAGAACATAACCTGGCAGGCCTTTATAGTCTCGGGTATAGATCATAGCGGGTTGACGCCGTCAGAGATGCCGGCCACATAGAACGCCGCTGTTCGGCTGGTACTCTTTTGATACCCTGCCGCCACCGCCGCCTGAAATGATTCCAGCCGGGCGGTTTCCACCAGGGCAATGGCGCAGCCGCCAAAGCCTCCGCCGGTCATCCGGGCGCCGATACAGCCGGGAGTTGCCAGGGCATGGTCAACGATGGCGTCCAGTTCCGGACCGCTGATCTCATAGTCGTTTTTCATGGAAGCGTGGGATTCGATCATCAATCGCCCAAAGCCGGTGATGTCGCCTTGTTCCAGAAGATCGGCAGCCTTGAGCACCCGGCTTTGTTCCGTGACCGCATGCCTGGCCCGCCGCCGCAACACGTCATCAGCCGCAAGCCTCGCCACATCATCCAGGGAGGCCTGGCACAGATTATCCAGGGACCGCCCCTGCCGGAGCAGGGTCAGAGCCTGTTCGGCTTCCGTCCGGCGCTGGTTGTAGCGGGATTCGGTCAGTTCCCGTTTCTTGTTGGTATTCATAATGACCAGACTGTACTCTCCTAAGACAAAAGGGATGTATTTATATTCAAGAGTCTGGCAATTCAGCAATATGGCGCAGTCGCGACGCCCCATGGCAACGGCAAACTGGTCCATAATGCCGCAGTTAACCTTAACAAACTCATTCTCGACTTTTTGACTCAGCCTCGCCAAGGCCGGCCGGTCGACCGTTGTCTTACCGCTGGCGTATTTCAGCATAAAGCCGGTCAATACCAGCATGGCCGCGGAAGAAGAGAGTCCGGTTCCATCCGGCAGGTTGCCGGAAAATAGAATGTCGCAGCCTTGCAGCTTCTGGCCGCCTGCCAGCAGGTACTGGATCATTCCTTTGGGATAATTGCCCCAGCCGTCCCGCTCACAATACTCAAGGGGCCGGTTCAGGTCAAGGGCCACCTCTAAGGCCATATTGGTTGATTTCAGCCGGACCAGTCTGTCCTGCCGCCAGCGCAAAGCGCTGTAAATCCCCAGGGTTATCGCCACGGGAAATACATAGCCACCGTTGTAATCAATATGTTCTCCGATCAGATTCACCCGCCCGGGAGCAAAGAAGCAGTGGATTTCACCTGGCTCCCTGCCGTATTCCCGTTCAAACAACGCCTTGAGTTGCTTTGTATCCAGCATGATCATTCCCCTTATTTTCCCGTAAATTGGCGGTAAGCCTGCCGCAAGGACTCCGCCATCGGTTCCAGCGTGTTTGGATTGCAGGCGGCCCAGGCCCCCATTTCAGAGGAAGCGTAATATTTGATTTTATTGGCTTCCCGCAGAGGCGTGTAAAATTCAATATGAAAATGATAGTAGTCTCCGGCGTCCTGATACTCGTCGCAATTCACCGGCAGCTGGTGAAAACACATCATATAGGGAAATAGTTTATTAAACAGGGTGTCAAAGGCGCCGGTAATGTTTTTCAGCATAACTGCCAGGTCGCGTTTTTCTTGCTCGTCAAACTGAGCGATATGGCCTTTATGATTCTTGCTAACAATGAATACACCGTAAGGATAATCGGTAAAATACGGCAGATAGGCCAGGAAACCTTCATTTTCGGCAATGATCCGCTGCTTAAAGGCGGTTTCTTCCCGGTTCATGTCACAAATCAGGCAGCGCCCCTGTTCCTGAAAGTAATCCCGGCAGCTGTCCAGCTCAACCTGAATTTTTTGCGGCAAAAACGGATAGCCGTAAATTTGTCCATGGGGGTGAGGCATGGTCACTCCCACTTCTTCTCCCCGGTTTTCAAACTCAAAAACGTATTTGATTTTGGGGTCCTGAGCCAGGGTCGTATACCTTTGCGCCAGCAGACAAACCAGCTTATAGATATGCTCCGCCGACAGGGAAGGCAGCGTGCTGTGATGATCGGGAGAATAGAGAATGACCTCGCATTTTCCATAATTGGGCGCCGCCTTATAGGGGCCGCCGGCCGCCACATCCGGTTGGCCGGGATCGACCGTCAGAGCCGGAAAGTCGTTATCATATACATAGACGTCGTAATCTTCCGGAACTTTGCCCGAACCGGGACAAAAGGGGCACCAGTCCTTAGGAAGATGCGGTCTGAACTGTCTGTTGCCGGCAACAATGGTCCAGGTCCGCAGCAAGGGATTCCATCTGAGTTCCGCCATATTTCCCTCCATAAAACCATTCGTCATAATTTTGCCTGTTTTATTTATAGTAATTTTTTTATCTTTATTAAATAATTTATTAAGTGTAGGATAAAACATTCGGCATTTTCATTAAAATTCCTTGTTTCGTTTTACTGGACTTTTCAAAAAATACATAAATGTTTATTAATTTTTTAATTAACTGCCAGGATTTTTTATCTGGTACGCCGTATGTAATTGATAGATTTAAGCCGTATAAACAGATTTTTTTTGCGGGAGGTTCCCCATATGTCCAATTTAACTCAGGCGATTCGCCAATTGCAGGAGGAGTTTTCAGCGGATACGCCGCAGCTTCATTCCATTGCCGCCGATTTCCGGCGGGATATGATCAATGGCCTGGCCGGCCGCCCTTCTTCTCTGGCTATGCTGCCCTCCTTCCTTACCCGGCCTTCAGGCCAGGAGCAGGGCATTTTCCTCGCTCTCGATTTCGGCGGCACCAATATACGGGCCCTGGCAGTAGAACTGCTGGGCAACGGGAGTTTCCAGATCCGGGATCGCCAGGCTCTCCCCCTGGTGGATCCGGCTGGCGGTTACAATCTGATTGCCGACTCTGCCACAGCCGAGGAACTTTTCGGTTTTCTGGCCTCTCAGCTGGCTAAATTGATCCCTTCTTCCGATATCCATCTCCTAGGCCACACCTTTTCTTTTCCCTGCCGCCAGACAAGTGCCAACGATGCAATCCTCCTGTATTGGACTAAAGAAATTAAAACGTCCGGCGTGGAAGGCCGCGATATTGTACAATTATTAAACACCGCCTTATCGCAGCAAGGCTTGTCTCACATCCGCCCGGTGGTCATCCTCAACGATACCGTAAGCGCTCTGATTGCCGCCGCTTACAGCGATATCCGGACCGATATCGGCTCTATCTGCGGCACCGGCCATAATACCTGTTATCTGGAACCCACCCCACCCCAGGGGACACAGCCGATGTATATCAACCTGGAATCAGGTAATTTCGACAAAATCCCGGGAAATATCTACGACATAAGGCTTGACCGCCACAGTGAACGGCCGGGGACAGGCCGCCTGGAGAAGATGTGCTCGGGCCGTTATATCGGAGAACTGGTCCGGCTGGTGATCCTCGGTCTCATGGAACGAGACCTTATTTGGGGCGGCCGCGTCCCAGCCTTTTTTGCCGCGGCTAATATCCTGTCCGGCGAGGACCTGGCCCTGTTTCTGTCTGATGCCACTCCCAGACTGGAACGAATCGCCGCCTGGCTCAACAGCCGCGACCCGGCAGCCGGCCACACACTCGCCGACCGCTCGCTGTTCAAGACAGTTGCCTCCCTTGTGGTAACACGCTCCGCCCGTCTGGCAGCCGTCACCTATACCGCTGCCCTCCGGCACATGGACCCGGACATGTCCCAGCCCCATACCATCGCCATCGACGGCTCTCTTTACGAAAAAATGCCCGGTTATGCTCAAACGATTCACACCACGCTAGGCGATCTCCTGGGTGAAAAATCCGGACTCGTCCGCTGCAGGCTGGCCAAGGACGGTTCCGGTGTGGGAGCCGCCGTTGCCGCCGCTATCTGCGGTTCGTTCCAGTCTGCCGATCCGGCGTTCTCCGGCTGAGACTTCAAGTATAACAGCAGAACAGGCGGATAATCACTACTGCTTGTCCGCCTGCAATCTGTCAGCTTTCCATTATGCAAAAAGCGAAAACGGACC
>NZ_AFGF01000038.1 GCF_000219125.1 Acetonema longum DSM 6540 | reverse complement strand
AGGAAAATCCGGGTTTTTGGCGTTAAGCTTATCTTTCGTCTCGAATCTGAGATCTTTTTAATGGCTCCCTATGTGAAAACGGATATAAAACGTGGTTCCGTGGTCTGATGACTCTACTTGAATCGTTGCATTATGGCGGTGAGCGATGCTGAAGCAGACGGCCAGTCCCAGTCCTGTTCCATGTTCTTTGGTGGTAAAAAAGGGAGTGCCTAATTTTTCGATACATTCACGGCTGATGCCGCAGCCCTGATCGATAATCGACAAGAGGACCTCGTCTCCTTCGGCCCGGGTCCGGATGGTCAGGTTTTTTCCCGGCTGCATGGCTTCAATCCCATTGCGGGCGATATTCAGGATCATTTGACGGATCTCTTTTTCATTCAGCAAGAGATCCGGAATCTGCCCCAGATCCATGGAAACAGATTTATTCTCCACAATGGCGTTGGCCTGGATGAGAGGGGCCAGCATCCGGATGACATCGTTTAAATTATGTACTTCCAGCTCGATCGACTTACTCTTGGCCAAAGAGAGAAACTCCGTGATGATACTGTTGGCCCGGTCCAGTTCATCAATCATAATATCATAATATTCCCGATTTTCCTGGGCCTTGCCGCGCATAATCTGCAGAAAGCCCCGGATCGTTGTCAAAGGATTTCTCACTTCATGGCCGATACTGGCAGCTAATTCTCCAATCAAATGCAGACGTTCAAACCGGGCCATCTCTTTTTCTAAAAACTTCCGCTCACTGACATCCCGGGCAATGGACAATACCGCCGGTTTGCCTTCCAGGTAAAAAAGCTGGACGTGACTTTCTGTAGGAATGATTTTGCCGCTTTTAGACACCTGCAATAGATCAACCAGAGCGCTATGCTGCTGCTCCAAAGTCTTGATAATGGCGGCAAACTCTTCACAGCTGGAACCTTTGCAGATATCCAGAGGCGTCAATTCCATTAATTCCGGGCGAGTATAGCCCAGTCTCTTACAGGCGACTTCATTGACCTCAAGAAACCGGCCCGGCGTGCCGTCAGCCTGAATGTCCCAGATCAGCACCGCATCCGTGATATGATTAAACAAAAGACGATATCGTTCTTCACTTTGCCGCAGAGCCGCCTCCACCTGCCGACGTTCCTCCAGCTCCCGCTGCAGGCTCTGATAAAGGTTGGCATTGGCTAAGGCAACAGAAGCCAATTCGGCAAAACGGCATAAATAGGTCAATTCGTCCCGGGCGAATTTTTTGCCTGCCTTACAGTGAGCCAGGCCTAATACTCCTACAATCTGATCGCCGGTCCTAAGAGGAACCCCGGCGACCGCGGCGACCGAGTCCCAGTACGCTCCCTGGACCCGGTTGGACCAATTGGCATAATCGTGAACCACCAGCGGTTCACCGGTCTGCCAGACCCTGCCGCCCAAAGCTTCCCCTTTGGCTAGGCTAAGCCATGTCATTGGCTCATATATGCCTAAGCCAAATTTAAGTTTCAGTTTTTGCCCTTCAGAATCCACTAAAAAGAGAAAGCCATCCTCCGTGTTAATGAGAGCGGCGGCTTGTTTCAAAATAGTAACCAGCAGTTTTTCCCAGTTGTGGTGATCTATCAAGGCGACAGCTGTCTCCTGCAGCAGATGTAAATAAAAATTCTGGCGGATCAGCTCTGCCTCAGTCTGTTTGCGCTGATCTACCTCAGTCAACAATTGCGCCTCCGACAATTCCAGCTCGGCAATCCTTTGCTGACATACAGCCACATCCGCCAGCAAATCCGAAGCAAGCAGTTTCTTTTCTATCACCCGTTTATCACGCCCCATATAGATCAAAAGTTCTCTTACAAAACTCCTGTCTTATTTTTTCCGTCAATAGAATTATTGTGAAAATAAGTCTATCTGGTATTTCAGGACGCTTTCCCATCTCTTAGGGATACTAATATATTACATAAATTACATATTTGACATATTTGACACAAAATTCAAATTCCCTCCTACAATTCTTTACAAATAGTAAAATAATTACCTTAATTTCCATCTGTCACCTTGAGCCGTCTTCTTTCTTACTGCTGCCTGTTTGCCCATCAGGCGACTGCCCCATAAGAGAGCCATATCAATGATCTCACACAAAGATACTCCCAGGATAATCAGCCCTATAGCGATCCGCTCGCCCATCCCGGCACCTCTCTCTCCCTGTACCGCCTATCTGACAAGCAGTGGGCGGGACAATTGATATAAATACGTCAGCAAAAACAGCATTAAACCGGCTATCGCTCCTACCAGGGAACCATTAATCCGGATCCAGTCCAGATCGTCCCCGACCTTGGCGGCGACAAAGGCGTTCAGCTCCTCATCCGACAAGGATTCCAAAGCATCTTTCACCAGTTCGCCGATCATCCGGTGTTCACTGGCCACTACCTGGGCGAGTGCTTCCTGGATGTAAGCCTCGAACCAATTTTGCCGGATCTCGTCCTGACGAAACAGGTTCCAGTATTTTTCCATATGCCAAACCAGGCCGGCCACGAGCGGGCTCACTCCCGGCAGGACCAGCGCCTGTTCCAGCGTCGCCGGGCGGCCTGCTAAATAACCATCTATATGCAGCGATTCTTCCCGGACATGGTGCAGCCCCAGTTCCAGAAGTCTTTTTACTATTTCGGCAAAAGGAATCCGCTCCAAAATGTCCATTTTCCAGGCGTCTACATCTTGCTGCCACTGGGGATTGGTCTCCAGTTCAGTAACAACCAAAACCAGCTTTTGCCTTAACCACTGCCTGAGGGGATGATCCGGCTGCTCCATCATGGTCAGCTCCCGCACCAGTTGCTGCTGCAGCGTTTCAGCCGCCTCGTCCAGATTCACAATATCCAGCGCCCCCAGCACCGGAGCAAAGATCCTGCCCCACCAGGAGCTTTCCGTTTTCTCCTGGGCATATTGGGCAATGTGGAAACGGATCTGCTGCCGGGCAGCAGGTGTTGCCGCCGCCAGCTTCCAATCGGCAATCAGAAGGTGGATCCACCTTTCATCCTGACGTTCGGCTAAAAGCCAGCGGGCGATTTCAGCAATATAACCGGACAGTGCCAGGCGGTTCAGCTGCTGTTTCAGTATGTCGCCCAAATATTGAGAAGCCTTCTCCCCATTGATACCCTGCAATATCTGTCGGAAATCCCGCTCGGCCAGGCTGATCAACGGCAAAATGCCGCCTCTGTCTTCCACCCAGTTGATGAGCAGAGACACAAACCGGATGCGTCCCAATTCCCGCCCCAGGGCTTCCCGTGAGAGGAACTCTTCCTCCACTGCCGTGGAAATGGACTGAATCAGTTTTTCCCGATTGCGCGGAATCAGACCGGTATGATAGGGAAACCCCAGAGGTCTTCTAAATAAAGCCGTCACCGCGAACCAGTCGGCAATCCCTCCCACCAGCGCCGCCTCGGCCACCTTAAAGCATAACTCACTCCAAAACCATCCCTGATAAAAATATTTAAACAGCACCGCCAGGATGAACAAGCCAAACACCCCGGCCAACACCTTATCAGCTTTGTTCTTCATAAGTCACCGCCTAGATCCAGTAGGTCAATAAATATACCGTCATTCCTGCCAGGCCTCCGACCACCGAGCCGTTAATCCGGATCATTTGCAAATCATTGCCTACCCGGCCTTCGATGAATTCCACCAAGTCCCGGTTCGAAAACTGATCCAGCCTGGCTTGAACCAGATTGCCCAGTTTCTTGTGGTATAGATCAATAAACTCCTCCAAGACGTTCCTGATCCATTCACCGATCCTGTCCTGCTGCTGCCGGTCCTGGCGAAAACAATCCATCAGCCGGTCCAATTGCTCGTCAATATCTTTTAACCAGCGGACCGCATCCTGGGGATGACTGGCAGCCCGTTGCTGCATATCCCGGACCAGCCGGGCCGCCAGCGGCGCCAGATCAACCCGGGCCATCATCCGCTCCTGCCACTCCGATAGTTTTGCCTGTACCGCCGGGTCGGTCCTGAGGGCTGCCGCCAGGGAAATCATTCGGTCTCTCAGACGCTGACGCAAGGGATGCTCCGGCTGTTTCAACTCTTCCAGCCAGTCAGAAAGTTTGTTCTGAGC
Source organism: Acetonema longum DSM 6540 (assembly GCF_000219125.1). NCBI lineage: Bacteria > Bacillati > Bacillota > Negativicutes > Acetonemataceae > Acetonema > Acetonema longum. The sequence continues at coordinate 23,691 of NZ_AFGF01000038.1, read as the reverse complement.
CAGTTCGGCCAGCCGTTCCGGCGTGATATTGGCCAGCGCCGCCGCAATTTGGCGCATGGCTTTTTCTCCTTCATAGGCAATCAAAGCTTCCCGCAGTACCGAAGTTAACAGGATGCGCATTTCCGGACGGGCAACTATGGTCTTGAGTTCATCCAGGACATATTTCGCTGCCCGTTGATCATAGCCGTTGGCCAGCGACCATTCGCACACCTGGGCCAATACAGGCGCCAGTCTGATTCTGCCTGCCTCCCGCTGCAGAAGAATGCCAAGCACGCGTCCGGTCTCCTGAGAGTCCATCTTAGCCAGAATATCCAGGAGCAGCTTGTGGATCATCCGTTTCACCAGCCTGGCGCCGCCGCGCTCCTCCAGATAGGTCAGAATGATCCGGGGCATATCCTGCTCAGCCAGTTTGCGTTTGATATTCTCCTTGGTTAAGAGTTCCGCCTGGACCATTTGCACGATCATATCAAACAGCCTCCGGCGCTGACGCGGAATCACCGCTGTCCGCCAGGGGATCCCGAGAGGCCGACGAAACAAAGCCGATACCGCAAACCAATCAGCCAACCCTCCCACCATCGCCGCTCCGAAGCCGCTGGCCATCAAGCCGCCAAAAAAAGAATGCTGGCAAGGCAATGAAACCAGATATCCGGCCGTTGCCACTCCCAGCACTGCTGTCGCTTTGTATTGGTTCAGCATCTTTCCGCTCATATTTCAGTACCTCAATCACACTCTATACTCATCCAGCTTCCGGGAACGTTCAAAAAGGTTCAGATGCCAGGGAATAGTAAGAGAGACGCTCTGCATCTCCAAACAGCGCAGATGGGCCTTTTTCAACGGTCACAGCCACCTATAGGCAATGAATTCGCTCAGTATCGTTACCACATACGCCAGTCCATATTTAATCTTGCGCCAGCGATTCATGGACTCCAGCCGCAGTTCCATTCTCCAGGCCAAAAAACGCTGGCGGCTGGCCTTGAATAACAGTTTCTCCAAAGCAACCCGGGCCTCGGGATCATAGTCCTGGCCGATGGAGCCGTATTGGCGGACAATATCCCGCATTTCCAGTTCGATATCCCGCTTGTATCGTTCCAACCGGTAGGTGATATTATCACCGGCATGTTCCAACTTACTAATAGTCTTTCCGGTAAAAAACTGATACATCCAGCGAGGCACATTCAACAGCATCAAGCTGACCAGGACAATGGCCATAGACAAAAGAAAATACCAGGAGAAACGGAAGGTAAGGGCATTCGCGTTGAGATAATCCCGGAAAAAGATGACCATGGTGGAAACCCCCAGAGCAATGCCGGAAAGGAACAGCGCATCCACCCATTGGAGACGTTCCAGTTTTTGGGGCAGCTGATTCGGGCGGACTGGCTCAAAATCCGTACCGGCTTTTTCTATGCCTTCCGGCGACAGCAGATGCAGGTGCAGCGTAAGCAACCCTTTATCGGTCTCAGCCGCTACCACAAAAAAATCACTGGGTTTAACAGTGCCTGCCTCGTTGCGGAATACCGGCGTAAATTCACGGCGATAGGGCCAATACTCAGCAAAATCCAGGCGCATGCTTTCACCGGTCAGTCGCAGAAAAACCCCCTCCCGCATGGCGATAGGGTTCATGAGGAACCCGACAAGACTCAAGAGGATATAGGTAATGCGATCAGAAATAAAATTGGGCAGGATCGGCATTTTCATAAACCGTACTGCCGTCCATTCCAACAGCAGCGTCGATGTCTTGTGATCATGCCAGGCATCGGTAATACGGGCTTCGATATGCATTTGGATATAGTACCGGCTGATGATCTTGATCTCTATCTGATTGTTTTCTTCCAGTTCAACCGATAGATAGCGGATTCGGGGGTGGCGGTAAAATACCTGACGCAGCCAATTATTAATCGCTTTTTCGCTAAAAACGGCCTTGCCGGTCCTGATTTGCTCATCGACCGGCCGGAGCAGCAGCCGGTCCCCCATTGTCTGAGTCCCGTCAAGGAAGCCCAGGCGTTGACCCACTGCTTTCAGCGCATTGATCATGTCCATCATGACACTAAAACCCCTTTACCCATTACGACAGTCGTATCAATTGCCTAATCTCCAGCGGCCGGTGAGTCGTGCTGCTGCGGTCGCCGCTGAAAGCGGAGGTGGTTTTGACAATCAGGCCGTCCAGTTTGGGACGGGCGTAGGTTTTCTTCCAGTCGAGAACCAGTTCTTCCCGTTCTACTTTGGCAAATCCCTGTACAAGCGCTGGATAATTGCCGGGTGACCGGCGATTTTCCTTGCCATCGCTGGAATCCAGTATGGTATTGATCTTGTCCGCCAGTTCAAAGATCGTCGGGTCAAAATTCTTAGTATCCGCCACTTGGGCGATATGCTTCCGCTCCAATTCCTGCACCAGAGGCAGCACTTCGTCCACGCCGGCCAGCAAGTGGGCCGCCTGTTCCATCTGGCCCATCAGCCGGGAAGCAATGTCCTGCTGAAAGAATTCCCGGATCATAGTGTGAAGCTGGTCCCAGTGTTCCTTGGTCTCAGTGACATATTGGTTGTATTCGGCGGTGACATCGTTATAGACAGCGACCCGCGCCTGCCAATCCTCCACCATTTCCTTGAGCCGGCTCCTATCCTTGGTGACATCCCGCTGGAATAGGCGGCGGGCTACGGCGTCAATGACGGAAGCATAGGTTTGCGAATATCGGGAGTATTTTTGTTCAATCTGTTCCAGCCCTTGATCCAGGGATTCGTTTAATGTATCAAGGCCCTGGGCAGATCTCTGGATTTTTTGCTTGGCGGTTTCCAGGGTCCCGAATTCGGCCAGGATGTCCTGTCCCCGTCGCTTGATTTGGCTGGCGCCGGGAAGCCCTTTGACATACCGGTCAATATCCAGCAGGGCATCTTTCCATGCTTTCCCCGCCTTGCAGTCCTCGTTCCAATTGGCGATACTTTCGGTTACAAGCCGGACGGCCCGTTCATATTGCTGAATTCTGCCCCGGAAGTTGCCCAGAGTCCTCTCACATTTGGCGATGCTATACATGATCACCAGGCGGGGGAACAGTTCCTGGTCAAAGACCTTGAGATCCTGCAATAAAAGCAGGTATTCCCTTTCAACCGCCCGGATCTTCTGAGAATCTTTGTCGATCTCAATCAAAAGGGCGCTGGCCTTCTGGGCCTGTTCTTCGACCCGGGGCATCATCACTTTTTGGAAAAATGTCCCCACCGAATTCAGCAGCGTGTCCCAGGCTTCCGCCAATTCATCGGTAAATCTATTGTATTCAATCACCTGATTATTATATTCGCTAACCATTTTTTTCCATTTTTCAATTGATTGAGCCAGCGCTTTCCGGTCACCGCCGTCAGGCTGGTATTCCTTCATAACCTGGATATATTTTCGGTCAATGTCCTCTTGGATCTCATCCAGCCTTTTCTGCCATTCTCCGGATTTTTTCCGTCGTTCTTCCAGCGGGGTAAATTTATCCGCCAGATCTTTCCCCTGTTGAATCACATTCTCCGGCAGGCTGCCATAGGTGAAATAACGGGGCATATTTGTCAGAAACCAACGGTAATTTTTCTGGTGACGACAGTCTTCATCCCAATTATTGATGCTTTCGTCAATTTGACCGGCAATCTTTTCATAGTTGGACATCTTGGCATTATAGGATTCCAGACGGCCTTCCAGGGCATCGACAGAGTCCAGCAGCTTGTGCCTCACGTCAATAATGTGATCGGCAAACTGATCCAGCTTGAGCAGCAGGGCAGTTTGTTTGATTTCACGGGCATTGGGGGTAATTTGATAATGGACATATTCGTTCAGCTGCTGGATCCCGCTTCCCTCCAGGCTGCCGACTTCGCCGGCCAGGGCGCTGCGGGCCGTTACGAAGTAGATCTGGTCCACGTTTTTTCCTACTTCAGCCACAAACTGTTCCATCACCGATTCCGGGGTTCTATGTTTAGGCAGCTTTAATTTATCCACCATATTGACGACGACCAGAGTCTGGCAATGCTGCGTGTGCTGATGAAACAGTTCCAGGTCCGGCTGATTGGCCAGGCGTTCGGCGTCAAATACCCAGATCAGCACATCCGCGTAACCGATGAACTCAGCGGTCATGTCGTTATGCCGCCGGAAACCGCTGTTGAAACCGGGTGTATCCACAATGTCAAACTGCTTTAACAGCGAGTTCTCCAATTCCACCTGGACGTAGAACACATCATGCATAATGTCGTCTTCATGGACAAAGTTCTCCACCAGGACCGTGCGGAGGGGTTGTAATTCATATTCACGAAACTCCCCGTTCATGTGACGGATGATAATCCGCCGCCGGTTGGAATACTTCAGCCGGGTCACGCAGCCAAGTTTGGGCCGGATCTGCATGGCCTGCAATTTTTCCCCCAGCATGGCATTGATCAGGGTGGATTTGCCGCTGTTAAATTCACCGGCCACTGTGATCAAGGGCGGGGCATGGTACATATCCAGAAAGGCCTGAACCGGCTTCGCGGCATAAGAAATCTTGGGCCAGCGTTCATCCAGCCGAAGCAGGATTTTTCGAACATCCTGCAGCAGTTTTCCGCTCACGTCGAGAAAAACCGGCGATCCTTCACTGATGCTGCTGGCCTGTTGATCCAGCGCCACCGACGGTTCTAGCATATCCTGAGTGGTCATGCAGGCAGCAAAGGTCTCTTTGGGCGGAAGTCTCTCGCTCTTAATGCTGGTGTCCACCAGCCCTTCCTCTTTGATAAATCGCCCCATTAACGTGATTGTTGCAAAGATTCCTACGCCGATAAACAGCAGATATAATACCGCCATGTCTCATCCCCCATTAAAACATCACCTGTGGTTTTAGCCTGCAGCGGATAAGACTCCCCGCTTCTATAGGCAACGTCGGTTCGAGGGGCGATTCTCCACCTGAACCGACGCTGTTCCAGCTTGACTGAAACGACGGCTCTCCGTCATTTTGCGTTATTATTCAACAAATATTTCCCGCTTTCCTGCCATAGTATCTTACAGCTCTACAGGTTTGGTATATTCACTGTATTTTTCTCACTGCGCTGGAGCGCATAACGGATGACCCCATGATCCCGGACGCGGCTGACTTCTCCCCGCCCGGCCAGATATTCCAGATGAGCTACTGCCTCGCCGGTGGCGAACCATTTTTGCTGGACGGGGAACTCTTCCCAGCTGGCATAGGTCAAAGACCAGTGCATCCGGGAGGCTATCTGGTAGCCGGTATACACGCCTGAGGCCAAAATCCGCCGGACTTCCTCCAACCGGTCATGGTGATGCCGGATGATTTCATCCACTCTGGCTCGCCAATCGCCGATAGCCCGCTGGTGGGCCGGCAGCACTGTGTCGATATTGAGCGCCATCACCTTGTCCAAACTGGCTAAATAATCCGTCAAGGAATTTTCTCCTTCCTGCCAGGCAGTAATGTTCGGGGTAATGTCACCGAGAATATGATCGCCGGACAGAAGTATTTTCACTGCCGGCTCGTAAAGGCACATGTGGCCCCGGGTATGGCCGGGAGTTGCCAGGCACTGAAACCTATAGCCGCCATAGCTGAGGATATCTCCGTCCTGAACAGGGCTAAACCCGATCCAGTCAGTCTGCCGGTATAGATATCCCGGATGTTTCTCGACTCCCGCCGCCATCTCGCTGCTGCTGAATCCATTCCTCCCGGCTGCTTTGGCAAGCTCTTGCCAGGGAGCCTCGGTTGTCCCAAAAGCATTGATGCTGTCCCCGTCGGTTTTGCTGCAGAAAATCCGGCTGGCTGGCCGCCGCAACATGCCAATCAGCCCGGTATGATCGGCATGCATATGGGTAATAAAAAGATCCGTCCGGTCCAAATCCACCCCGAGAGAAGCCAGTCCTTCGGTCATAGCCGCCTGACACTCCGGCCGGTTGAACCCCGTATCGATCACCAGATTCCGCTCTCCGGTCACCACATACGAATTCAATGTCTTTAACGGACTTTGGGGCAGAGGGATTTCCACCCGGTATAGGTTCGTCGCAACGCTTTCAACCAGTTTCCTCACGTCCTTTTGAAATAACAATATGGATGGTAGGATAATAGTAACAGCACTATTACTATAGTACCAAAATTCGACGTTTGATGAAAGTTACTAAGGTCCTATTCTTATTACAGGCAGCCTTGTCCCGGAAGAAGGAGTTTTCCATTTCACGTATAACATGGTGATAAGAAACCATTACAAAGGAGCATACAGTTGAAAATATTATTTTGGGATATCGACGGCACGCTGCTGCGCACCGCCAAAGCGGGTCTTTACGCCTTTGAGCAGGCTGCCGGGGACCTGTACTCCGTCAAGGTTGACTTATCGGCCATTCCGACAGCAGGCAGGACCGACAACTATATCGCCTGTGAAATCATTAAGGCCGCCACCGGCCGGGAGCCGGCAGAAACGGCGGTCCGGCAGCTGGTAGCCCATTATGAGTCCCTGCTGCCGGGCTACCTGGTAAAACATCCGGGACATCTCCTGCCCTCGGTCCCGGAGACTCTGGCCCATTTCCGGGGATGCCCCGATTGCCTGACCCTTCTATTAACCGGCAATACCCAAAATGGCGCTCAAGCCAAACTCCGCCACTACGAAATCGATCAGTTTTTTGATTTTCAGTTAAGCGCCTTTGCCGGTCACTACGTCTACCGCAACGATATCGCCCGGCAGGCCCTGGCCGGACTCAAAGGCAGGCTGCCCGACATTAATCCGGGCCGGATCTACGTCATCGGTGACACTCCCCATGACATCGAATGCGGCAAGGCAATCGGCGCCCGGACCATTGCCGTGGCTACCGGCCGCTTTTCCCGGGATGAGCTTGCGGCTTGCCATCCCTGGAAGTCCCTGGAGAAACTGCCGGGGGCGGACCAGTTCGCCTCCATGATTGAGGGCAGGTAAACTGGCAAAACTGCATTCACTGTGAAAAAATACCCTGCCAGACAGCTAGAAACTGATCTGGCAGGGTATTTTCATTATTGCCTTACCGATTAACGCACGCCGGCGGAAAAGAAATAGGACATTTCATCGTACTGTGGTGCAATGACCATATGCCCTGCGGTATCAACGGCGCCCCATTTTCCTTTTACTTTAACAGCCGCAAGTCCATCATAGAACCATGTTAATTCCTGATAATTAGTTTTTTCCGGGAGGATAAACTTCCCTGTTTTATCAATGGCGGTCCAGCTACCGTTGTATTTTACCACGGCAAAGTCCCCGACAAAAGAGTTTACTTCATCAAACTGTGCTGGAATTGCCACCCGGCCGGCACGGTCCACAAAGCCCCATTTATTGTTGATTTTTACCCCGCCCATGCCGCTTTTGAATTCCTTGACGGCTTTAAAGGATTGGGAGGTTAGAGGATGATTGGTTTTATCAATATAACCCCAGGCATCGTCTTTGCGGGCCATGGCCACACCATCGGAAAGCGCAGATAATTCCTGATATTCCGCCGGAATCACAAACTCGCCCCTGCGGTTGACATGGCCGTACTTCCCTTTCACTTTAACCAGGCATAATCCATCGTGAAAGGTACTGACTGAATCATATTTGGTGGGAATAACCTGGGTACCGGTCTTATCAATGAAGCCCCGTTTCATTTTATTGTCGACTAAATTTCTATCTTCATCCGGCAAAGGGATCAGCGTAGCAGAGACAACATTACCTAATACGCCGCCCCAAGAGAAACTGCTGACTTTTACGCGAATTTCCGCCAAGCCGTCTTCAAAAGGAAAAACTTCCTCATAGGGAGCCTTGAACGCAACAGCGCCTTGCCGGTCAATATAGGTGAATTTGCCGCCTACTATTGCAATCGCGAAACCTTCTGTAAAGTTGAAGCGATTTAAATCAAACTTTTCTTCAATCACTGTTTTACCGGTTGTATCAATAAAACCCCACTTGTTTTTCGTTTTCACCGCTGCCAGGCCTTCGGAAAAATTCCAGGCGTCTTTGTATTGGAAAGGGATAACGATATTACCCTGCCGGTCAATAAAGCCCCATTGTTTTCCTTTTCTGACCCTGGCTAACCCACCATAGAAACTGGATGCTTCGTCAAAGGGTCCTTCAATGACCACCTTGCCGGACTGATCGCAGTATTGCCAGACCTTACTCTTTCTTACGGCTGCCAAACCATCCCGGAAAATCTGTACGTCATCAAATTCCACCGGGACCGCGACTTCCCCCCGGCTATTATAAAAGCCCCATTTGTTTTTTGCTTTGACCGGAACCATTCCTTCCTGGAATCCACCGCCAATATCATCAAATTCTACCGGGACAATCACTTGTCCCCTGGTATCATAATAACCGTACTTTTTTTGCCCATTACCCGGATGTAGCCGCCTTGGTAATATGTTACTGTCTCATATTCCACCGGAATGACAACTTGGCCCGCTTGATTGATGTATCCATATTTACTGCCCTTTTTAACCACGCTGATCATTTCCGTCTGCACAGCATCAGCAGAAGCGGCAGCCGTTGCGCCTTTCCTTCCCTGCTCCGCGGCATAAACCGCCTCGCCGGCTCCGGATAAAGTTACCAGAGCTGCAATCAGCCCGGCAATCAGCCTTGTCCTCAATCGTAAATGCAAAATAATTCCTCCTTGATTCGTAAAAAAAATTATAAATATATCTACAAATATATCTATATACTATATAATGAGTAATCTCAGATCACTACCGGACAATGGTCCTATTTTTCAGGTCTTTTGCTTCAGAGCGAGGCACTGGCAGAGTAAATGCCATGACTGCCGCTATGACCGACAGGCCGGTAAGGAGCTGCAGCGCCAGCGACAGGCCGTAATGATCCGCAAACCATCCCACCAGCGGCGCGGTGACACCGCCTACGCTTACCGCCAGGCCAAGGGTAACCCCCGAAGCAAGCCCCACCCGGCTGGGAAGGTATTTTTGCCCCAGAACCGTCAGGGGGCTGTTGGCAGCGAAAAGCGTCACGCCGAGAGGAATCAGCAGTGCCGTGGCCAAAGCAGCATTGTTCGCCATGGTAAAAACGGCTAAAAAAGGAACCAGCGCGACAAATCCGATCCGGATAATCTTATTGTAGCCGAAGCGGTCGGCCAAATGTCCGCCCAGGAAGGTGCTCACCACCCCTACCGTAAAAAGGATCGTTAAGGCAGTGCCGCCGGCGGCTTTAGATTGCAGGAGTACATGGATCCAGTACAGAGGCAGAAATGTATTCAGGCTGTGAAACATAATGGAACGGCAAAACACCACCACAGTGAGCCGGGAAAAAGGCGCCCATTCATCAGTTTCCGCCGGTTGAGCCTGCTGGGCGTCCAGTTTAGGGGCGGGGGCTTGATATGGTTGCAAATTTTTGATCTGGGAGGCGATAATCGCCGCCATAACGACTGCAGGCACAATCAGGATCAGGGTCCCCTTCAAGCCCCATAACAACAGGGAAGCGGTGATCATCACCGGTCCGCAGGCGAATCCCGCGTTGCCACCCAGGGAAAAGATGCTGATCCCGGTCCCCTGTTTGGCGCCGGAAACCTTATTGGCCATTCGCGCCCCTTCCGGGTGAAAGGCGGCAATCCCGATGCCGCTCACCATAATGGCCGCAAACATGAGCCAGTAGTTTGAGAGAAACCCCACCGCCGCCAAACCGCAGCCGGCGAATAAGATCCCCACCGGCATCAGCCAGAGCTTGGAGCTTTTATCCGCGTAATAGCCAAATAGCGGCTGTACGATGGAGGAAAGAAAGTTGGCCGCAAAAACAAGGCCGGCAGCGGAAGCATAACTCAAATTGTACTCGGCAATAAGAAACGGCAGCATGGCCGGCAAAGCGCCCTGATTCAGATCCGTGAACAGATGCCCGGCGGATAACAGCCATACAAAACGGTTTCGCATTTTATCCCTCATTTCATCATCTGATGTCGATGCTAAATTACCACTTGCTCTTGGTGTTGTCAACAGAAACCAAAAATTTGGAGAAATCATGCATTGCGCAATACTCTATAGCATGTGGGTTTCGCTTACGTAAAAAGATAACTCCGTCCGCCAAATGGCGAAACGGAGTTACTTTTTGTTGCCGGAGAAGCCCGATCAAAAAACTAAGCAATAAAACGCATGATAATCATGGCGATACAAGCGTTAATAACACTTGCCAGCATCAGCAGCGGCCAGTATTTCTGCGGGACATCGGCAACGCCCAACAAGCGTCCCATGTATTGCAGTTGAGAACCGATCAGAAAAATAGCAGGGATTAATATGGTTGCATGCGTGCCGTTGATTATTCCCTTAGCCAGCAGGCTGACGGCAATGCCGGTCCCGGCCGAAGAGGAAAGCCAGCTGGTCAAGAGGACGGTAACGGCCTCTCCCGGCAGCCCAAATATGCCCATCAAAGGAGCAAAAATTTGACCAATAAACTGCATAGCGCCAACAAGGTTTAGGATTTCGGCAATTACATAAGCCATAACCACATTGGGCATTAAATTATTTGTCGCAATCTGGAATCCCTTGCGGGCACCGACGACAAATATATCAAAAGGATTGTTAGATCCCGCAGTTTTCGTATTATTGCTCATTACGGAAATCCTCCTTATACACCACGTTTAAAACGAACCGAACAAACAAGGCTCCGACAAATTTCAAGACAAACATCAGCACCAAAGGAATGATGACCGGGGCCGTAAGGGCTGCAAACAACGCAGAGCCAATGGCAAAATAATTGTTAATCAGCCCGGCGCCGGAATACTGCCAAGCCCCCATGATGACCAATTCTTTTTTTGTGATCTGCTTTTGGTCATATAATTCCTTACTTAAGGCAGCGCCGGCATCAGTGCTCTGCAGGTCTGTGATAAGCGCCAGACCGGTAAGTCCGGGGATGCCCAATAAAGGTTTAAGGAATGGCGTAAGCAGTTTATGGGCAGCCCGGATTGCTCCGTAATGCGAAAAAATTTCCAAACACCCCAAAGCCAGCATAACGGTAGGCACCAACGATAAAGCGAATAAGAAGCCGGCTTTGGCGCTCACGCCCCCGGCGCCCAGAAACGTGTTCTTGGCCGGCTCCTTCATCGTGCCGAAAGTGCCGCCCAAGGTAGTAAAATCGAAGGCGCTAAGCCACTTCATACCATCAATTTTCATAAAAAGACCTGAAAAAAACAGAATCGCAACAAGCAACGAAATGAACGCAACGGGTCCGACTTTCCACTCATTTGCAGCTTGTCTTTCTTTTTCCTCTGACATGAATATCTCCCCCACTTCAAGGTTTGGATGATAAATCAAAATTATACGGCCTATACAGAAATAAGTCAATGGAAATTACTCATTTGTCTTTTCAATAAGACCATATGTTTTCAAATAAAATACATATCCGTTTCTTTCTCTTGAGTTGTTCGATATACTTAAAGAATATTGTCTTACTCAGTACAACCAGATATGGAGGTGCTTCCATTGTCAAGAGTCATTGAATTGTACAACTTCTATATGCAAGGAAAGTCGGTTATTTGGGACTGGGATGCATCGGAACCGTCCCTCCGAGTCACCCTTTTCCTTTGGGTTAAGCAGCTCTCGAGAACCGCTCCTCATACTCAACAATCCCGTCCCCCGACACGCTTTCGAAGTCTTACCAGCTGATGCGCAAATGTCATCTTAGACCGGAACAAACCCATGAAAAAGGCCGCTCCCTGCCGATTTAGCGGAGCAGCCTTTTGAGCATTTTATGATCCTTTATTTTCATCCAGGCGCTGATTGATGATCCGGGCCACATGAACGCCGCTGGCTGCTGCCTGGGACAGGCCGCGGGTTACGCCGGCCCCGTCGCCGATGGCGAACATATTGGGGAGTTCAGTTTCCAGTTCCGAGGTCAGTTTGAGACGGGAACTGTAGAATTTAACCTCGACACCATAGAGCAGGGTGTCGTTGTTAGCCATGCCCGGCGCCAGTTTATCCAGAGCGTAAATCATTTCGATGATATTGTCCAGGTGACGCTTGGGCAGGACCAGACTCAGGTCTCCCGGCACCGCTTCCAGGGTGGGCACGACGAAACTCTGGGCCAGGCGGTGGGCATTGGTGCGCCGTCCTTTGATAAGATCGCCGAACCGCTGGACCAAAACGCCGCCGCCCAGCATGTTGGAGAAAGAGGCGATCCGTTTGCCGTACTGGTGAGGCTCATTGAAGGGCTCCGTGAACCGGTTGCTGACCAGCAGGGCGAAGTTGGTATTTTTGCTGTGAAGGGCTTCATCCCGGTAGCTGTGCCCGTTCACGGTAATAATGCCATCGGTATTTTCCGCCACTACATATCCCTTGGGATTCATGCAGAAGGTCCGGACCAGGTCTCCGTACTGCTTTGTCCGGTACACCAGCTTGGCTTCATAGACCTCGTCGGTGATATGCTGGAAGACCTCAGCCGGTATTTCCACCCGAACCCCTACATCCACCTGGTTATTAAACCGGGACAGCCCTAAATTCTTGCACTGGCCGGAAAACCATTCCGATCCGGCCCGTCCCGGCGCTGCTATCAGGTACGGAACCTGGATCGGTTCCCGGCCCGCCAGTTCCAGGCTGAACTCGTTCCCGGCCCGGCTGATGGCCGTTACCGCCACGTTGCAGAGGATGGTGGCCCGGACTTTCAGGTATTCATAGAGCTGCTCCAGAATGTGCAGATTGTTTTCCGTTCCCAGGTGACGGACTTTTGCATCCAAAAGATGCAGATCATAAGCCAGGGCCTGTTTGCCCAGCTGGCTGCCCTTAGTGCTGAAATATTCAGCCGGGGCACCGTATTTTAAGTTAATCCCGTCCACATATTCAATCAGGTCCATGACCTTTTGGTCGGGAAGATATTCATTCAACCAGCCGCCAAAGGCTGTAGTAAAGTTGTATTTGCCATCGGAATAGGCGCCGGCGCCGCCAAAGCCCCGCATGATATTGCAGGGTTTGCAGTTTATGCAGGTCGCCACTTTTTTCTCGGCAATGGGACATTTACGGCTATAAATGTCATGTCCGGCCTCAATCAGGACCAATTTGATTCCCGGTTGGGCGCTGACTAGCTCATAGGCCGCGAAAATCGCAGCAGGGCCGCCCCCGATGATCGCTATGTCATACTGTTGTAAAGACATTACCGCTCTCCTTTCCGGTTGCCGCTTTCAACTGCTTTAACCTTCAATATTATATAGTATAATCAAAAGATATGCCAGCAAAATATGACTGCGTTTCGAAAGTCAGGGTGCGTTTTGGGAAAACGGCTCATTCGGGTCTGTTCGCCCTGGCCCTTTTAATGCCTGTTCCAGGATCGGCCACACCGCCGGGACTTCAAATCCCCGACGCCAGGAAGCCGCTCCGGCCAGATCATATTTTGCAACCAAGGTCACCTTCCGGGCAATGGACTCCGGTTCTTCCACCCAGAACCGGTGCAAAGCACCGTCGTGCTGATATTCTACATAGCGGTATCCCTTATTTTCCAGAAATACCGGCTGCAAATTCTTTTCCTGAATCACATCCTGGACCTGCTGCATGTAAAAGGTTTTTGATTTGGCTTTTATCCCGCCTCTGCCATTGGCAACCTCCCGCCATTCCCGGTTGTAGAGAGGCAGGCCCAGAAGCAGTTTGTGGGGCGGCACATCTAGGGCGAGAGTATTTTTCAGGCCTTTTTCCACCCAGTCCAGAGAGGCCACCGGTCCGCTGACCGGGGAGGCGGCCCAGGTTTCGTCATAGGTCATGAGCATCATATAGTCCACCACCTTGCCTAATCCCCGGCGGTCATAGCACTTGGACCAGTTGGGGGTTTCGGAGGGAACGGTGACATCGATGGACACAATCAGATTCTGCTCATGGAGCGCCTTGGTCATCCGAGCCACAAAGGCGGTCAGCAGATCCCGGTCAGCCTCATAAATATCTTCAAAGTCAATATTAATGCCGTCCAGATCATACAGGGCAGCATAGACCAGGAGCTGGTCTATGGCTTTGTCCTGGACAACCTCATTGGTTAAAATAGACCGCATGACATCCGGGTCAAAGTCGCCGTTGCGCACCAGCGCCCAGACCTTGTATCCCAGGCGGTGGGCGTCCAGAACGTATTTGCGGCTGGCGTTGTTAACCACATTGCCGTCTTTGGCAATGGCAAACCAGGTGGGGGAGAGGATATCCAAGCCGCTGATTTTGGTTTCTTTGGCCAAATCAGGCGAAATCGGTTTATTAAAAGGAACATTTTCCCATACAAGATTGATTTTTCCGTTATACGTCCAGCGAGGACGGGTCTTATTCAACTGCCGGTCAGGATAATCGGCAGGATTGGCCAGAATAACCTGCCGGAAATCCTCTTGCCGGCTAACGGTAAATCCCAAAATTTTTTCAAGGCCGCTGATGTCCAGGTAATATTCATTATCAATGAATTCAGTGCGGAAAGAAAGTTCAACCCCATTCCGCAGCCGTTGGTCCAAGCCGGAGGTCTCCATATGGAACTGGGGCTGCCGGATCATAATTTTTGCCCGGTTTAACTGACCTTCCAGTACGATGTCCGGATAGAGGTAGGCTTTAATGACATTAACCGGCACCAGCAGGGTTTCATCCCCTAGCCGGGCGTAGGCATGGGCCGGATAGGTAGTGCCGTTTTTCGCGATCAGAATGGTGTAGCGATTTTGGTCTGTCTGCGCGCAGCCGGACGCCATCAGCAGGATAACACCCAGCAACAGCGCCAGACAATACGGTATCATGCGTCGTTTCAACTTCGAATCTCTCCTCTGTCTCACGATTTGATCGCCGGACAGGCCGTCAATCATTCGGGGTATGCCAGTAATAGGCATACCCCGAATTCATTCTCGTTATGAACGGTTAAATCCTGCTCAGCGGGCTGTGTTAAAAACTTACATCCAATAGCTATAACGTAACCCCGTTTTTAAAGATGGCAATCTCCCGAAATCCCATTGTTTCGGCTTTGGTCTTTTGGCCGGAAGCAACAGCCAGGCAATAGGCAAAAAAATCATCGGTGACCTGTTCCCGTGGCTCACGCAGCAGACGGCCGGCGTCAAAATCCATCCAGGCAGGCTTGCGCCGGAACAGATCGCTGTTGGTGGCAATCTTAACGGTAGGCACAGCCGTGCCCAGCGGCGTGCCCCGGCCGGTGGTAAACAGGACCATCTGACAGCCGGCGGCGGCCAGCACGGTGGCGGCCACCATGTCGTTGCCCGGACCGTTTAAAAGGTTAAGCCCCTTTTTCCGCAAGGTCTGGCCATAGTCCAGAACATCGACGACCTGGCTGGTGCCGCCTTTTTGCGTACAGCCCAGAGATTTGTCTTCCAGTGTGGTAATGCCGCCTTTTTTATTGCCGGGGGACGGATTCTCATAAATGACCTGGTTATAGGACTGAAAATATTGTTTAAAGCCGTTGACCAGATTCACGGTTTTGTCGAAGACCTCCCGGCTGACGGCCCGGTTCATTAATAGGATCTCGGCCCCAAACATCTCCGGCACTTCCGTCAGGATGCTGGAACCGCCGCAAGCCACTAACCGGTCTGACAGGTATCCCACCAGGGGATTGGCAGTAATGCCGGAAAAGCCGTCGGATCCGCCGCACTTAAGGCCGATGGCCAGTTCCGAGGCCGGACATTCCTGCCGCTGATACTGCTTGGCATGATCGATCAACTGGCCGATTGCTTCTACCGCCGCCTCAATCTCATCCTCTACATCCTGAGCCGCCAGGAACTTAACCCGGGCCGGATCATAAGAGCCCAGCACTTTTTGGAACTCGCCGATGTTGTTATTCTCGCAGCCCAGGCCCAATACCAGCACGCCGCCGGCATTGGGGTGGTTCACCAGATTGGCCAGAATACGCTGGGTATTCAACTGGTCGTCTCCCATTTGGGAGCAGCCGTAAGGATGTTTGAATTCAAAGATGCCGTCGATATTTTCCAGGCTGTATCGCTCTTGAGCCAGCTTGGCGGCGATTTCCGCCGGACGGTTGACGCAGCTGACAGTGGGAATGATCCATATCTCGTTGCGGACACCGACCCGGCCGGACGGACGGCGATAGCCCCGGAAGGTTTCCAGGCCGCAGGCGGCTGATGGCGCCACCGCCCCCGGTTGATACTCATACTCCAGAGTTTCCCCCAGATTGGTTTTCACGTTGTGGGTATGAACCCAGGCGCCGGCCGGAATGTCCTCCAGGGCATGGCCGATGGGGAACCCGTATTTGATGATGTTCTCTCCCCTGGTAATAGGGGTCAGGGCGATTTTGTGCCCCTTGTCCACCGCTTGAGCCGCCTGGACTGAAACGGCCCCCGCCGTCAGTCGTTCCCCCTGGACCAAGGGTTCAATCGCCACCGCTACATTGTCCCGTTCGTGGATCTGCAATACTTTCATGCCGGCACCCTCTCTCCTGTTCATAACTTTCTGTATTTTAGTATACCGTGATACTGGGCGCGGCGGCAATCAAAATCTGGCGTTGCTGGTTCCGCTGTCCCGAATGTAATATCTGTTATAATAAAGTTGAATTTGATGAATTCGTAAAAAGCGTCGGAAGATCTGCGCATATCGGGTAATATATAAGACGACAACAACAATATATCGTGGGGAAAAATGTATGATAATCCAATTTTGGGATGACACAGGGCCTGATCAAGCGAGAAGGGAAGCAACGGAAAATGTAGAACAATTCTTACTATCTGATAAAGAGGCTGCGTATGAGGTGGCTGCGATCGAATATGAATTATTTCGATGGTAAATAAAGTACTATGGCTTTGAGCTATACGACATGGGCGTGGTATCGAGTGTCTGCCGGGTAAAAATTGCGGTTCCACTGCACATTGGAGGTATATATGAAAATGAAGCGGATCGAGCTGGTTTATGAAAAATTAAAAGAATTGTACGCCGGTCAAGGGCTGACAGCTTCTGAGATCGCTGATAGTCTTGGCATGAGCCGGGCCAATGTCAGCAGTGATTTAAACAAATTAGTGGCTGAAGGTAAAGCGGAAAAAATAAAAAGCAAGCCAGTGTTGTTTATTCCGTTCAAAATAGAACAAAAAGTTGAAACCGAGACGATTTTTGACCTTTTGTGTAAAAATAACCCCAGCCTGTTTGCGGCCATTGAGCAGGCGAAAGCGGCTGTCCTGTATCCTCCGAAGGGCATGAACATAATGATTTTGGGGGATACGGGCGTTGGCAAATCGATGTTCGCGGACCTGATTTATGCATACGCCAAGGAGGTAAAACGCCTGCCGGTGAATTCGCCGTTTGTGCTGTTTAACTGCGCCGATTACGCCAATAATCCGCAATTATTAATCAGCCAGCTGTTCGGCTGCAAAAAAGGCGCTTACACCGGGGCGGATGAAGATAAGTCAGGCTTGATTGAAAAGGCGGACAACGGTATTCTGTTTCTGGATGAAGTCCATCGTTTGCCGCCGGAGGGCCAGGAACTCTTCTTTACCTTTATGGATAAAGGAATGTTTCGCCGGTTAGGTGAGACTGATGTTGAGCGGCGGGCCAATGTGCTGATTATCGCGGCAACTACCGAAAATCCGGAGTCTTCTCTGCTGAGGACGTTTACGCGCCGTATTCCGATGGTTATTTCACTGCCGGCTCTGAGTCAACGCAGCTTTGAGGAACGGTTCCATTTAATCAAATTATTTATGGACAACGAATCAGCGCGCCTGGGCCGCCCCATCAGCGTATCGGTTAATTCGTTGAAAGCTTTTCTCAGCTATTCATGCCCGAATAATATCGGACAGTTAAAATCGGATATCCGCTTAGCCTGTGCCCGGGCTTATGCGGACTATGTTTCGCGCCGCAAAGAAGAAATCCGCATCAATAGCAGCGATCTGCCGTCAGCGATTACCGCCGGTTTATTCATGGAAACCGAGCACCGCCAGCTTTGGAACAAGATTGTCGGCATCAACCGCCGTTATGTGGTATTTGACGGCAAAAGCGATCAGCTGTTATTTGAAGATGCGCCGGAGAAGCAGGATATTTACGATCTGATCAACCTCCGCATCCATGAATTGAAGTCGCAGGGATTGGATGCCGCTAGCTTAGATCGAGAAATAGAAAAAGATTTTAACGAATACTTTCAGATGTATTTCCATAACGCACACCGCCATTATGACACAGCCAGTCTAAAATATGTAGTGAGTCCCCAAATACTGCGTTTAACCGAAGAAATTATCCGTTATAGTGAAGAAAACCTCAACCGGCTGCTGGGGAACCACATCTATTATGGTTTGGCGACCCACATTAATAATGTCGTTGAACGGCTGCGGCACAAGAAAAAAATCATTAACCCCCAGTTGAACCGGATTCGAGTTGAACACAGTGAAGAATTTGCGGTCGCGCTGGATTGTCTGCAGATCATCGGGCGGGTGATGGAAGTATCCCTGCCGGTAGATGAGGCGGGTTATCTGGCCATGTTTTTTGTATATAGCTCCCGCGGCGTGGAGCAAAGAAATAAGGATGTCAAGGTCTTTGTCGCGGCGCATGGACAGTCAACGGCGACATCCATGGCGGAAACCGCAAACGCATTACTGGGAGCTCCTGTGGCTATTGGTTTCAACGTGCCGCTGGATGAGAGACCGCAAGCTGTTATTGCCAGAATAACAACATATATCAACGAATCAAAGAATATTGCGAATGTCCTGTTGCTGGTAGATATGGGATCATTGACAGCGTTTGGCGAGGAACTGGAAAAAACCTGCCGAATCAAGACAAAAACCCTGCCGCTGGTAAGCACATTGCATGTGCTGGAAGCAGCCCGCAAGGCTATGCTCGGTTACTCGCTGGAAGAGGTTTACCGCGAAGTACTGGATGTTTATTTATTGATTGACGATGAGCTGCAGTCTGCCAGACTGGCTGAGATTGACGCCCGGAAGCTGGCTATTGTCACAGTCTGTACAACAGGAGAAGGAACAGCCCGCGTGTTGCAGACCGTTCTGGAGCGGAACCTGCATTTTAATCAAGAGATGTTAGATATCATACCCGTCAATTTGGTTGGCGAAGAAGACATTTATACACGGCTGCATCGGCTTGCCAATAAATATCAGCTGGTGGCCGCCGTCACTCCTTTTCCTTTACGGGTGCAGGTACCGCAATTTGATCTGGAGGAAGTTCTGCGAAAAAAGGGCATAGAAAAGCTGCAATTATTGATTGACGAGGAAACGACCTACAATACCCTGGGCGAAACACTGGCGCATCAGTTGCAGCATGTGGATGGGTTTCAGGTCCTGGACGAAATCAAAGCATTTAACCAAATGATGAGTGAACAGCTTGGCGTCAAAGTTCCCACCAATGCCTTGATTGGTCTGACACTGCATCTTGCCTGCATGATAGACCGCCTGTCTGCGGGTGCGACCGGTGAACCCTTTGAGAATAAAGACAGATTTATGACAGAGCATGCCGCTATGGCGCAGATGGTGCGCCGGGCCGTTTCTCTGCTGGAACGGAAATATCGCGTAATAGTATCCGACGATGAAGTTTGCTATATTGTTAATTTCTTCAACCATGTTAAGGTCAACCGGCTCGAATCGAATTAAGCCTGAATAGAATATAGGGGATGAAGCTTCGTGCCTGATGGCGCGAAGCTTCATCTGTTTTGAATCTGTTTAGAAGACGGAACAGTCAATTTTATAAGGCGAAACAGATAACGTTTTTATTAACACAGATAAAAGCAGCCGCTGTAAGCGGCTGCCCAACTGCTCGGATCTGTTTTGGCATAGATTATGCAAGACTAATTAAGCGTTAAGTATATTTACAGAAACTGAGGTGGCGGCAATGGAAATAATGGAAGTGGTGATGAAGCTCATTGTTGACGGTGGGAATGCGCGCAGCAGGGCTATGGAGGCCATTGAACTGGCAAAAACGGGAGAGTTCGCTTTGGCCCAGGCAAAGCTGGATGAAGCAGGCGAGCATATCAGCAAAGCTCACGGAGCTCAGACGGGTTTATTGACCAAAGAGGCGTCAGGTGATTGTCAGCAAGTCACTTTGTTAATGGTTCATGCCCAGGACCATTTGATGAATGCCATCACGGTGCGGGATTTAGCCATTCAGTTTGTAGCTTTGTATCAAAAAATGAACGCATAAACATTAGAAGGAGATGAATGTCGGATGACACGGATTGCGTTAATCTGCATGGGCGGTTTTTCAAGCAGTGTATTAGTGCAAAAAATGGAAGAGTCAGCGAAAAAGCAAAACCTGGAGGTACAAATCCGGGCCATGTCCGAAGGCAATTTCAAAAAATATGCCGATCAGACCGATATTGTGCTGTTGGGACCACAGGTGAGCTTCATTGAGCAGCAGGTCAAAGAGCGTTACAGCCATCTAAAAGTAGCGGTGATCAACAGCATTGATTACGGCACAATGAACGGCGAAAAAGTGCTGAAGGATGCGTTGAAACTCTAAAAAATAATGTTCGCGGGAGGGTAAGAAAATGACAAATCGTCAAGAATTTATCCAAAAATTACAAGCGATGGCAGGAAAGCTGCAGCAAAACAAGGAATTAAATGCGATTTCCAGCGGCCTTGTCAGTTTACTGCCAGTGTTGATTATCGGCGCTTTTTCCACGTTGTTTTCCAGTATGCCGATAGAAGGCTACCAAAAGTTTTTGGCCAGTCATGGGCTTAAACAATTGATTGCACTGCCGGCGGAAATGACCACCAACATGATTGCGGTGTATGCGGCATTTTTGATTGCGTATAAATTGGGCGAGCTTCTGGAGCAAGACGGCTTAACCGTAGGCATTATCTCTTTGATGAGTTTTCTGGTGTTAACTCCGTTTGCCGTTCTGGATAAAGTGAAGGCCCTGCCTTATACTTATTTAGGCGCGGCGGGTCTGTTCGCCGCCATCATTGTGGGCCTTGTTTCCACCCGCATTTACACTTTCGTGGTTCAGCATAACTGGCGTCTTCAAATGCCTGCCGGTATACCGCAAACGGTTGCCAATACGTTTAATGGCTTGATTCCGGGTTTTATTGTAATCATTGTCTTTACGTGCATTAACGGGTTATTCCGCTTGACCCCGTTTGAAAATGTTCACAGTTTCGTTTATACTTCCTTGCAAGTGCCGCTTCAGAATATCGGCGGTTCCTTCGGCGGCTTGCTCGTTGTGGTTTTAATGGCGAATCTATTATGGCTGTTTGGCATCCATGGCACCATGGTCGTAGGAACGATCGTAAAACCGATCTATTATGCTATGGATCTGGAAAACCTAACTGCCTTTCAGCATGGCGATCCATTGCCGCACGTCATCGGCTGGGCTTTCTGGGTCGTCTTCGGCATCATCGGCGGGGCTGGCTCCACCTTTGCGCTCAATGTTCTTATGGCGTTTAAAAGCAAAAGCCAGCAGTTGAGGATGCTTGGTAAAATAGCGCTGCCGACTTCTCTCGTGAGGATCAATGAGCCGCTTATTTTTGGCATACCGGTTGTGTTAAATCCTATTCTGGCAATTCCCTTTGTGCTCGTGCCTGTGCTTGGCGTAACCATAGCCTATTTGGCTACCGTTGCCGGTCTTGTACCGCGCGTGATAGGGATTTTCCCGGCTTTAGGCATACCGATCGTTATAAATGCCTTCATGCAGGGAAGCTGGAAGTTCGTGGTGTTGCAGCTGCTGATTATTGCACTTTCATTTGTTATCTATTATCCATTCTTCAAAAAACTCGATGAACAAAAACTGAAAATGGAACAGGATGACCGCGAAAACTCATAACCCGCATTATGCTATTTGGGAGGAAAAAGCAATGGAACATAAAATGTTAAAGCCTTTCCCAAAAGATTTTTTATGGGGAGCGTCAACGGCGGCATTTCAGGTGGAAGGTGCATGGGATGAAGACGGCAAGGGACTTAGTATCATGGATGAGCAGGAGCTGGCCGCGGGAGTAGCCGATTTCAAGGTTGCCGTAGATCATTACCACCGGTACAGAGAGGATATTGCCTTGTTTGCCGAGATGGGACTGAAAGCGTACCGTTTCTCCATTTCGTGGGCCAGGATCTTTCCCAAGGGCAATGATCCAGAGCCAAATGAAAAGGGTTTGCAGCATTATGATGCGGTTATTGATGAATGCCTTAAATATGGCATTGAACCCATCGTTACAATTTTCCATTTTGAAATGCCGGCAGCTTTGATTAAAGAATACGGTGGCTGGGCCTCCCGGCAGAGTATCGAGGATTTTGACCGATACAGCCGGGTTTTATTCAAAAGGTATGGAGATAGAGTCAGATACTGGCTAACGATCAATGAAGGAAATATAAGGATCGCTTTCGGCGATCATTTATTAGGCGGCAAGATTAAGGATGACAAGCAGCGGTTTCAAATGGGACACCACATGACGCTGGCCCAGGCGAAAGCCATGGTATCATGCCATGAGCTTCTTCCCCAGGCAAAGATTGGTTCGGCGCCAAGCAATACCATCATTTATCCGGCTTCATCAAATCCTGAGGATGTTCTTGCCGCCCGGGACTATGATTTGCTGCGCAGCGGGCTAACGCTCGATCCCCTGTATAAAGGCTATTATCCGAAAGCCTTGTGGAGCTTTTGGGAGGAGCGCGGTATTGCGCCTGATATGGAGGCCGGCGATTTAGAACTGTTTAAGAAAGCCAGGCCGGACTTCCTGGCCTTTAATTATTACGGCGGGCATACGGTACGCTATTATCCCGAAACGGCAGAACTGTATACAGTACCAGCCGACGTTGCGGCCCGGTACAATGTCAGCCAAAGTTATATCAGGAAGATTTCCCGGGAAAAACAGGCAGGCATTGCGCAGGAAGTCGTGAATCCTCATATCAGGCAAGGCGAGTTTCGCATTATTGACCCGGTTGGATTGCGGGCAACTCTCAGAGACTTATATGAAAAATACAATGTGCCGCTGATTATTACCGAAAACGGCTGCGCAGCGGCGGAGGAGTTTACGGCCGACGGGAAAATCCATGATACTTATCGGATTGAATACCTAAGAGAGCACATCAGACAGTGCCAGATTGCGATTAACGAAGGGGTCGAGTTATTCGGTTATTGCCCCTGGACGGCTATTGATGTTGTCAGCGTAAAAGAAGGAATCGGCAAGCGGTACGGTTTTATTTACGTGAACCGGACTGACACCGATCTCAGAGATTTGAAGCGGTACCGCAAAGATAGCTTTTATTGGTATAAACAGGTGATTGAAAGCAACGGTGAAAATTTAGAAACGCAATGAAAAAAATAAAGGGGTGGCAGGCAGGCGAATTTCGCCTGCCTGTTCTGTTTCCGGCAGCAGGCCGTGTCCAAAGATGACAATTCGCAGTAAAAGATAAGTATTTGTGTGAATATATGTTCTCGATCTTCTTAAACGGGAGGATGGGAATTCATTGTGATGGTTCATTGTAAAATGAACCTGACTAAAAAAAATTTAGAAAGAGTACAAAAAAAGTGTGACAAACACCCTGATTTTTGTGTTGTTATATGGAGGAAACATTTGTTCTCCAATACAGTCAAAGGCATAGGCAGCCCCAAACATAAAATTGATTATCCCCATGAATTTCCTGTAGGTGGTAAGCGCCGCTGGCTAGTGGCAGCAAGGGAAATTTATCTCCGGCAAAGAGTGTCATATGCCGGAAATTTGGCTGAAGTTTTTTTGCAATGGACAGACCAAATGCCCGATAGGTATGGAGGATGGATAATGGGGATTATCATTGTAGTCGACAGGAATGAGACAATACCAACTAAAACCGGCCATAGCGCCGGTTTTAGTTTTTACCATAGAGATTATGCCACGAAAGGAGGTGACCCCCCATGCAAACT
>NZ_AFGF01000037.1 GCF_000219125.1 Acetonema longum DSM 6540 | reverse complement strand
CGGCCTACTGTTTTTTTTATCTTCTATTCTCCCATGCCCTGTGGATATCTCATCTCATTTTTGAATACAAAATATTTTTTTGCTTCATAGATATACACATAATCCACAGCCGACTGTGGAGAACTCTTGTTCGAATCTTCTCATTTCCTGCCGAAAAATAAATAATTACCTGTTTTTGGGAATTCGCAACTGGATAATAATACTTTCATTATCCTGATTTTGATCCATCTTAATATTTAAGCCGGTTTTCTTCATCTCAGTCACCACGTTATTAATGGTATTGATAAAAATCCGAACATCTTTGATGACTTTGATGATATGCTGTTTCGGCTGGGATTTTTCCTCCTCTTCCCGGGCAGCATCCTCCAGCACCTGTTCAATAAATTTCTCGGTTTCCCGGACATTTAGGCCTTTCTCTTTGACAACCTCCAGAATCTCCATCTGGGCCGAAGTGTTGTCCAGTTTCAGCAAGGCTCTGGCATGACGCTCGGTTAACTCATTTTGCCGCAGAGATTGACGGACGTCGGCGTCCAGCTTTAAAAGACGCAGCTTATTGGCAATGGTGGACTGGTTCTTGCCTACCCGCCTGGCCATTTCTTCCTGGGTTAAGCCAAATTGAGAAATAAGGGTTTGATAGCCCTCGGCTTCTTCCAGATAATGCAGATCCTCCCGCTGCAGATTTTCAATCATGGCCAGTTCCGCCATTTCCCGGTCATTAATGGTTTTAAAAATAACCGGGACCTCGGTTAGTCCCGCCAGTTTGGAAGCCCGCAAACGCCGTTCCCCGGCAATCAGCTCAATGCCGTGGTCAGTCTGACGCACAATTAAAGGCTGAATAATGCCAAATTCATGAATGGAGGCGGCTAACTCCTGCAAGGACTCATCAAGAAAGGTCTTACGGGGCTGAAAGGGATTCGGCGATATCTGGGAAACCGCCACCTGCTGCACCTGAGGAGAAGGGGGGGAAGCAATATTGTCCGCCTGCTTGGAATCGTCCTGATTGATTCCGATTAATTTAGCAAAGTTTTTCATCTGGACACCGCCTTACCGTAATTTCCCGGCAATAAAATATATCGATTATGTATTCGGCATGGCACAGTCATTTCCTCTACCAATATTTCACAGAGGTTTTTTTTCCGGTTGTCCTGGCCGCCGTGGATATGCGGCAACCGTGGGTTTGATTTTTTTAATATAAATCACGGCCCGGGAATCCGGCAGACCCGGCAGCGTTACCGGCCGGGTTTCGGCCAGACGGCCGCCTAAAACCCTTATTGCCGCGGCGGCCTCCTCTGTTTCCTGCTGATACTGAGCGCCTTTTAAGGCAATGAAATGGCCGCCGGTCTTCACATAAGGCAAACATAATTCCGTCAGCACATTCAGCCGGGCCACTGCACGGGAAAGGGCCACGTCGAACTGTTCCCGATACTTAGGCTGCCTCGCTCCCTCCTCCGCCCGACTGTGAACCGTGACCGTACCGGTCAAATCCAGCCTTTGAACCACTTCCTGCAAAAACAGCAGCCGTTTGTTCAGGGAGTCCAGCAGAGTTAACTTGATATCCGGCCGGAAAATTTTCAAAGGCAATCCGGGAAATCCGGCGCCGGTTCCTACGTCCATCACCCGGCAGCCTGTTGGGAAATATTTCGGATCGTAGCAGGTCAGAGAATCAACCATGTGTTTAACTGCCACCTCTTCCGGTTCCCGGATGGCCGTCAAATTCATTTTCTCATTCCACTCGATCAGTAACTGATAATACATCGTAAAGGCTTCCAGTTGTCCCGTCGCAAGCTGCAACCCATATTCTGCGGCTGCCTTGGCCAGACAATCGGTAAATGTCATACCTCTCCCTCCCGGCGCTTCTGTTCCAGATAAATCATCAGCATGGATACATCCGCCGGGGAAACCCCGGAAATACGGGATGCCTGCCCAATGGACAAGGGACGGATTTTGCTCAGCTTTTGCCGGGCCTCCAGGGACAGTCCCTGGATTTGCTGATAATCCATGTCCTCCGGCAGCTTTTTCGCCTCCAGTTTAGCAGTCCTTTCTACCTGTTCCAGTTGTTTTTTTATATAGCCTTCATATTTAGCGGCAATCTCCATCTGAATTTTGACCTGATCCGCCACCGGCTCCAGGCCAAAATGATGCTGCAGCAAATCGAAACTGACTTCGGTGCGGCGCAAAAGATCATACAGGCTGATGCCTGTCCTGATTTCCGCCGTGCCGATCGCCGCCAGTTTTCCTTGGGTCTCGGGTGTAGGCGTCACCATCGTGCTGGTAAGAGTCGCCAGGGTCGTTGCAATGCTGTCCCGTTTTACCCGAAATCTCTCATAACGGTCATCCTGGACCAAACCAACCTGCCGGCCTTTTTCGGTCAGCCTGAGGTCGGCGTTATCCTGCCGCAGGATTAGGCGGTACTCGGCCCGTGAGGTCATAATCCGGTAGGGTTCACTGGTACCCTTGGTTACCAGGTCATCGATCAGGACCCCAATATAGGCTTCCGACCGGGACAGGATCAAGGGCTCCTTGCCCCGGACCAGCAGGGCGGCGTTAATGCCGGCCATCAGCCCCTGGGCCGCGGCTTCTTCATAACCGGAAGTCCCGTTGGTTTGACCGGCGCAAAACAGGCCTCTGATGGCCATGACTTCCAAACTGGGTTTCAGCTGCAGAGGGTCCACGCAGTCATACTCAATGGCATAACCCGGACGCATGATCTCCACATTTTCCAGACCGGGAATGGTCCGCAAAAAGGCATGCTGCACATCCACCGGCAGGCTGGAAGACATGCCCTGGACATACATTTCATTGGTATCCAGCCCTTCCGGCTCCAGAAACAATTGATGACTTTCCTTATCGGCGAACCGGACGACTTTATCTTCGATGGACGGACAATAGCGAGGACCGGTTCCTTCGATCATGCCCATATAGAGGGGGGCCCGGTGAAGATTGGACCGGATGATCTCATGGGTGGTCTGGTTGGTATAGGTCAACCAGCAGGGGACTTGCTCCCGGGTGGCAATATCGCTCATGAAGGAGAAATTATGGGTTTCGGCATCGCCGGGCTGAATGGTCATTTTGCTGAAATTCAGACTGCGCCGGTCTACCCTGGCCGGCGTGCCGGTCTTAAACCGCATCAGAGTAACGCCCAGCTCCCGGAGGGAGTCCGATAATTTGACCGCTGCTCTCTGACCGCCGGGACCGCCGGCATAGGACAGTTCCCCCAGGATCACCTTGCCCCGCAGGTAGGTACCGGTAGCTACAATCACCGTCCGACAGGAGAAAACTTCGCCGGTTTCGGCCTGCACGCCGCTGATCCGGTTGTCTTCGGTCAAAAGTTGATCAATCAGCAGTTGTTTGACCGTCAGATTTTCCTGATTTTCCAGAGTCTGTTTCATCAGCTTCTGATACAACTTTTTGTCGGCCTGAGCCCTAAGGGCGTGTACTGCCGGCCCCTTAGCGGTATTGAGCATTCGGATCTGGATGCAGGTGTGATCGATATTGATCCCCATCTGACCGCCTAAGGCGTCGATCTCCCGCACCAGGTGCCCTTTAGCCGGCCCGCCGATAGAAGGATTACAGGCCATCATGGCGATATTCTCCATATTCAATGTGGTCAACAGGGTTCGGCAGCCCATACGGGCCGCGGCTAAAGCCGCTTCACAGCCGCTATGGCCGGCGCCAATGACAACCACATCATACTCACCTGCTTGAAACAAGACTTTCATCTCCTTATATACTGCCTGTACCGGCTACTTGCCAATACAGAATTCCGAAAAAATCTTATCAATAATATCTTCTCCCAAGGTATCGCCGGTAATCTCTCCCAGCTTCTCCCAGGCAGCCCGGATATCAATCGAAATGCAATCCAGGGGCATGCCCTGACAGATAGTTGCCAGGGCCGCCTCCAAATGAGACTTGGCTTGCCGCAAAATCATAATGTGACGGACATTGTTGACGATGCCGCCCTCGCCCAAGATCAACGAGCCGCTGTATACCATGTCAACAATCGCCTGCTCCAGCCGGTCCAGGCCCGATCCCTGCTGAATCGACAGGGAAATGATCCGGGTCCCGCCAATACCAGTCTGAATCTCCGCTATGTCCCAGACAGCCGGCAGATCGCTTTTATTCACCAGGACGATTCCTTTACGGCCAGTTAAGAAGGTAATAACCTGCCGGTCTTCAGTTGTCAAAGGCGTGGACGCATCCAATACCAACAGAATCAGATCCGCCTGTTCCAAAGAGGCTTTGGCCCGTTCCACTCCGATTTGCTCCACAGCATCGGCCGTATCCCTGATGCCGGCGGTGTCCAGCACTCGCAAGGGAATCCCCCGGATATTGACATATTCTTCGATGATATCCCGGGTCGTGCCGGGTATGTCGGTAACAATAGCCCGGTTTTGGCCGGACAGGGCATTTAATAAACTGGATTTGCCCACATTGGGCTTACCGATGATCACGGTGGCCAATCCTTCCCGCAGGATTTGGCCGGTTGACGCCGTAGCCAGCATAGCATTGACTGTAACCAGAACCTGATTGACAGAGGCTTGTACTCTATCCACAGCTACTGCATCAATATCCTCTTCCGGGAAATCAATGGCCGCCTCCAAATGGGCAATCATCGCCAGCAGTTCCTGACGCAGCCCTTGCACTTTTTGCGAAACCGCCCCGTTTAACTGACCCACCGCCATTTTCAGAGAAGCGTCGGTTTTGGCCCGGATCACGTCAATGACGGCTTCCGCCTGGGACAGATCCAGCCTGCCGTTCAGGAAAGCCCGTTTGGTAAATTCCCCCGGTTCGGCAATTCTGGCCCCTGCCTGAACCGTCAGCTCCAAAATACGGCGCAAAGGGACCATACCGCCGTGACACTGTATCTCCACCACATCTTCCTTAGTATAGGAATGAGGATTACGCATCACCAGAACCAAAGCTTCATCCACGGCTTGGCCGGTATCCGGGTCGACAATATTGCCATAAGCCGCCTGATAGGATTTAATAGCCTGAATCCGGCGGTCCTTAATGCCGCGGAATAATTTCCCGGCAATAACCAGAGCAGCCGGACCGCTGAGCCGGACAATTCCAATCCCGCCTTCCCCCGGCGCTGTAGCTATCGCGCTGATTGTATCATCCATAGAGTGCTGAAATGCCTGAACCAAAGCCTTCACCTCAACCACCGTTACGTATGTTAAAACCCAGTAATAAAATCATTACTGGGTTTACTGGTTTATTATTAGCCAAAACCTATTTTTTTAATGCTATGATTACTTTGCGGTATGGCTCTTCACCTTCGCTGTATGTCGTGACCCGGGGATCATCCTGTAAAGCCATATGAATAATTTTCCGCTCCAAAGGGCTCATCGGCTCTAAAACAACTTTTTCACCCCGGCGTTTAACCTGGTTGGCTAAACGGATCGCCAGGCTGGTCAGAGTTTCTGCCCGCCGCTTACGATAGTCTTCCACATCAAGAACGATTTTGACTCTTTCGCCGGCGTCCTTATTGGCCGCCATATTAGTCAGATACTGCAGCGCATCCAGTGTTTGCCCATGTTTTCCGATCAGGATGCCCAGATTATTGCCGTGAATATTCAACACGAGTCCGTCCTCGTCTTTTTGGGTCATCTTCTCAATGGTGATGGACGGCAATTGCATCGAAGCAAACACATTCTGCAAAAATTCTGTCGCAGCAGCAAGCACATCTACCTTCTTGACCGTGATACGTACCCTTGCAGGCTTCTGGCCGATTAAACCGAATATACCCTTGCTCGGCGCTTCCAATACTTCGTATTCAATACGCTGCATCGGCAGCTTCAGTTCGGCCAGCCCAGCCTGAACTGCCTCCTCTATGGTCTTACCGGTTCTCTCCAAGACGGTCATGTCATTACCGAACCTCCCCTTGTCCTTGTACAACAGTCCGCGGTTTACGGTACATCCACCACTGTTGAATGATCTGGACAATATTTCCCACAACCCAGTATATACCCAGTCCCGCCGGGAATGTAATCGTAATATAGCCGATAAATACCGGCATCATGATCATCATCATTTTGTTCTGGGCACTGCTGTCCACGGTGGTCTGCTTTTGCTGCACCCAGGTGGTAAGCGCCGACAGCACCGGGAGAATATACAGGGGGTCACTGGGGTTATCCTGGGCCATGTTTTGAAGCCACAGGAAGCTTGAATCCCCTACGTAGTTATATTCTTTAATGGCAAAAAATATGGCGATCAAAAAGGGCATCTGAACCAGGAGAGGCAAACAGCCTGCCAGCGGATTCACACCGGCCTTTTGATACAGTTCGCCGATTTCCTTGCCTAATTTTTCTTTGTTGTCTTTATATTTTTCCTGCAGCTCTTTCATTTTCGGCTGCAATTCGGACATGGCTTTCATGGATTTGACCTGTTTTACGGTTAAAGGATACAGAATCATTTTAATCGCAATGGTCAGCAGAATGATCGCCAACCCGTAACTGGGAATGCCGGCGGAAACCGTCAGATTATAGAAAAAAGTCAAGGCGCTTTTCATTATATCCGACAAAAAATTAAAATTCAAAGAATTCACTCCTCTTGCATTTCATAGTGTTAAACAGGGTCATAGCCCCCGGGATGAAAGGGGTGGCAGCGTAAGATTCGTCTGATGCTTAAAACAGTTCCGCGCCATGCTCCATACTTTTCGATCGCTTCCAGCGCATACTCGGAACAGGTAGGCACAAAGCGGCAGGTAGGCGGCTTTAACGGCGACAGAAACAAACGGTAAAAGTGGACGATACCGATTAATATTCGCTTTCCCACGTTCAACCCCTGCTTTCTGCGGCAGTCAAAGGAAAAACTGCCTATTTTCGGCCTCAATTCTTTGAAATAATATCAGCTTTAAGACATAGAGCCAAAAAAGCCTTTTCCGCTTCTTTATACCCCGCATCAATCATAGACTGACGACCAACCAGAATTAAATCAAGTCCTGGAATCAGTTTTCCCTGATGATGACGGTATACTTCGCGCATTAGTCGCTTAATCCGGTTGCGAACAACAGCATTGCCCAGCTTTTTCCCGGCGGCAAATCCTACCTTTCTTCCGGCCAGATCATTATGACGGACATAAAGTACCATCATCCGATTGGCATAGGATTTGCCAGACTTATACACTGTCTGAAACTGAATGTTTTTAGATAAATGATCGCATTTCGCTAATTTAAACACAGGAGCTCTTTCTTCGAACCTTTCATTTCGTCTCATTGTGCCTGACGCATCAAGCGCAATCGTAATCAGGATACATTCGACCTGTTCAATGGTTTCCTGCCTAAATGGAAAAAAAAGGCCACTCGAAGCGGCCTATTACGCAGATAACTTTTTACGGCCTTTAGCGCGTCTGCTTTTCAGAACAAGACGGCCACCGATGGATTTCATACGTTTCCGGAAGCCATGAGTTCTTTTTTTCCAGAGAACATTCGGCTGATACGTGCGTTTCATCTATTGCACACCTCCTCGGCATGGACTTGCAGTATTTCAAACACCATAAAGATATTATACAGTAAGATTATAGACTAGAGAGGTTCCTGTGTCAAGGATAATGCTGTCCTTATCTTGACGAATTCACTTAAAATCCACAGGAAGGAAAAATACCTGTTGATAACTGCCGTAAAATTTGTTAATATGTTTCTTGTAAAGACATCTTGGACTATCTTGTCGGCATATTGATGGAACTGTTACTCACAATTTTAACCACTTATTCACAGTTTTATCCACAAGCAAGAGATATAGCTTTAACATGAAAAAATACACTGCTGCGGAAGGCGTTTGCCCAACCGCCGTTGTATTTTTTTTTCGCCAAAAACTACTTTTTTTCTAGTTGTTATGCACAGCTGTGTATAACTTTGTGGATAAGTTTAACTTGTTGATAACTGAACCTATTCATTACACCCTTCAACCACATACGAATCTTTGTTAACCAATAGACAGAGGAAGAGAGGAATTATTAGAATGAATGACACGCCCAATACCGCAGAACTGGCCCAAACCTGGGAAAAAATTATCCAGATATTAGAGAAGGAAGTTATTAAACCTATTTTTAATACCTGGATAAAATCAACAATCCCTCTGTCCATCACTGATACGACGTTTGAAATAGGCACTCCCACCGACTTTTGCAAAGAGTGGCTGGAAGCCCACTACCTGCAGTTATTTAAAAACACTGTCCAATTTGTCACCCAAAAGCCTTTGGAAGTCCGCTTTGTAAATCTGAATTTAGAGGAACCTGCTGCTGAGACAAACATACAGCCTGTTTCAGAAACTCAAACTCAGAATTTCTCCCCCTCTCCCTCGAAACAACAACCTCCGAACCAGGCCGGAACGCCACAGCCGAATGTCCCTTTGTCTCCCGAACCGGTAAAGGTCTCGTCTGCCTGGATTGATGACACTCAGAGCATTTTGAATCCTAAATATGTGTTTGAAACCTTTGTCATCGGCAATTCCAACCGCTTTGCCCATGCGGCAGCCCTGGCGGTAGCGGAAGTGCCAGCCAAAGTGTATAATCCTTTCTTTGTCTATGGCGGCGTAGGATTGGGAAAAACCCATCTGATGCATGCCATCGGTCACAGAATTCGCCATAATCACCCTAATTTAAAGGTACTTTACATATCCAGCGAAAAATTTACCAATGAACTAATCAACTCTATCCGGGACGGCAACCCGGAAAGTTTCCGCCAGAAATACCGCAATATCGACGTGCTGCTGGTGGACGATATTCAATTTTTATCGAAAAAGGAACATACCCAGGAAGAATTCTTCCATACCTTTAATACATTGCACGAAGCTAATAAGCAGATTATTATCTCCAGCGACCGTCCCCCCCGTGAAATCCCCACACTGGAAGACCGGCTGCGTTCCCGGTTTGAATGGGGCTTGATTACGGATATTCAGGCGCCGGATCTGGAAACCCGCATTGCCATCCTGCGGAAAAAGGCCATGGTGGAAAATCTGAACTTCCCCAATGATGTGATGATCTATATTGCCAGCCGCATTGATAATAACATCCGGGAATTGGAAGGCGCCTTCATTCGGGTCATGGCTTACGCCTCCCTGGTGAATAAGCCGATCAATATTGATCTTGCCACCGAAGCCCTGAAAGAAATTTTTCCTTACGGCAAGCCGAAACAAGTCACCATGGAATTGATCAAAGAGACGGTGGCTACTTATTTTAAAATCAAACAGGATGATCTCACCGCCAAAAAACGCACCCGCAATGTGGCCTATCCCCGCCAGATCGCCATGTACCTGTGCCGTGAAATGACCGACACTTCCCTGCCGCGCATTGGCGAGGTGTTTGGCGGCAGAGATCATACTACTGTGATTCATGCCAATGATAAAATCAGCCGGGAAAGAAACGAAGACGGGAAACTGCAGCAGACAATCAATGAGCTTATCAAACGGATTGAGAATGCCTAGGGTAGCGTTTAAAAAGGCTCATCTGCGTCGTTACTCCTGCAGGCGGGCATTCGACGTATTCTCCAGAACGTGTCTCACGCCCGTCCTCGTCGCGCTGTATCAGAATTCGTAACTTTTCGGAAAAGTGGCTATAGCAAATAATCTCGCGTAAGTCGAAAAGTCACCTGAATTCTTCAGTACGGCAACGCAGGCGTTCCTCTTACCTGGCATCTGGACCGTTTTGAACGCTACAGGATTCTAGGCCGCAGATGATTTTTGCGAAAAAGGCAAGTTTTACACTGGAATTCTCATCAATTGTGAATAACTTGCGGATAAAGCTGTTGTTTTGTTGTTGATGGTTTGTGAATATGTCGATAGGACAAAAATTGCTGTGAATTTGGGGATAACTTGTCTGATTCTATTCACAGGTTATAAACAGGACACATTCCTAATTCGACAGGGGGACCGCAGGGTTTTCAACATATCGACAGCGCCTAGTACTATTACGGCTAATTTTATTATCTTATGTATTTTATTAGTATAATATACCAAGTATATTTCAGCAGATCTATTTTGGGAGGTTAAAACCATGAAATTTACCTGCACAAAGGCATCTTTGCAACAGGCAGTGCAGACTGTGCAAAAAGCTGTCGCCACCAAAACTCCCTTGTCGATTTTAACCGGTATCTACCTTTCCGCCAGCGACAGCCAGTTGGAATTACAGGCCACGGATTATGAAATCGGCATCAGCTGCTCGATTGCGGCCGAGGTCAGTGAACCTGGCAAAGCGGTATTATCCGGACGCTACTTTCAGGAACTGGTACGCCGTCTGCCGGGAGAAACGGTGGAAATATCCACGAACGGCGAGGATACGACGATCCGGATCTCCTGCGCCGCTTCTCAATTCAATCTGTTGAATCTGCCTTACGAAGAATTTCCTACCATTCAAAAAATGGCCCTGGATCATAGTTTGATCCTGAAAGACAATATTTTGAGGGAACTGATTAAAAAGACGGTGTTTGCCTGCGCCACCGATGAGTCCAGGCCTATTTTTACCGGCGGTTTGCTGGAAGCGGAAAACACCCAGATAAAAATGGTCGGTACCAATACCCACCGGCTGGCGCTGAAGCAAGACACGATTGAGGAAGTGCCGCAGCCGGTCAAAATGATTATTCCGGCTAAAATATTAAACGAGTTAGGCAGAGTTTTAACCACCGATATTCCTCAGGATGTATCGGTTTGCTGGCAAAAAAATCAAGTGGCTTTTTCCTTTGATAATGTCTACATCAGTTCCCGCCTGATTGAAGGGCAGTTCCCTGATTATAACCGGGTTATTCCTCCCGGGTTTCAGACAAGAGTGCAAATTCAGTCCCAGGAATTCCTTGATGCGGTGGAACGGGTGTCTCTGATGGCCAGAGATTCTGACTACAATGTAATTAAATTCCATTTTGCCGATAATCAGGTGCAGATTACCTCGAATAATCCGGATATCGGCAAAGCCTGCGAAATCGTGTCGGCTGTCATCGAAGGCGATCCGGTGGATATTGCCTTTAATGCCAAGTATGTTACCGATATCCTTAAAAATATCGACAGTGAGTCCCTCATCTTCGCTTTGAACAACTCTCTGAGCCCGGCGAGTATAAAACCGATTGATGATGAAAACTATACCTATATTATTACACCGGTTCGTACGGCTTAACGGAGAATGAGGTCTATGACAGAATCGATGAGCGTTATTGAAATTCATACCGATGTGATTCAGCTGGATCAATTGCTGAAATGGGCGGCCAGGCCAAGCAGATGATTGACGATGGCATGGTTATGGTGAATCAGCAGGTTACTTTGGAAAAAAGAAAAAAAATCCATCCCGGCGATATCATTTCTGTCCAAGGTATTGGACGATGGCAGGTTAAATTGGAACAATAGAGGAAATTATGCGGATTCAAACCCTCACTTTACGGGATTTTCGCAATTACAGTCATTTAGAGATTGCTTTTTCTCCCAGTATCAATATCATGATCGGCGAGAATGCCCAGGGAAAAACCAATATTCTGGAAGCTGTCTACCTTGGCGCCATGGGACAATCCCACCGGGCCGGGGACGATGAGGATATGATTTTATGGCAGGCGGCCGCCGGTTCGGTGGATATGCTGTTTGTCCGGCAGGATTTGGAGCATCGGGTGCAGTTTCGTTTAACCCGGGGGCAAAGAAAACAAATCTTCGTGAATCAGGCGCCGGTGAAAGTAAAGGACCTGATTGGCTCTTTCAATGCAGTGCTGTTTTCGCCGGAAGATTTATGGCTGGTAAAAGGCTCGCCTTCAGTCAGGCGCAGTTTTCTCGACGCTGAAATTTCTCAGGCCAGTCCGGTGTATTATCGTCATTTGCTACAGTATCAGCGCATTTTGCTGCAAAGGAACAACTTGCTGAAATCCATCCGGGAAAATGGCCGGCCGGATCAGCTGGAGACCTGGGACGAACAGCTGGCGAAAGCAGCTGCGGCCGTCACGTTAAAACGTCTTGCTGCTGTTAAAAGGCTTAATATGCTGGCGAATCTGATGCACCGACGGATCACTGCCGCCAAAGAAAATCTGTCGGTGGCTTATTTGGTTCATGGGGCGGAAAATCAGGAAATGCCGGAATCAACGGAAGCTCTGACCCAGTGGTATCGGGAAAAACTAAAGGTCATGCGTCCGGCGGATATTGCCCGAGGCAGTACTGGAGCCGGACCTCACCGGGATGACCTGGCTTTTTCAGTCAATGGCAAGGACCTTCGCCTGTTTGGTTCCCAGGGCCAGCAGCGAACCGGCATTTTAGCGGTCAAACTGGCTGAATTGGAATTTATTAAATCCGAAGCCGGCGAATATCCTGTTTTATTGCTGGATGACGTGATGAGTGAATTGGATCTTTCCCGGCGGGAGCATTTGGTTTCTTTTATCAAGGACCGGATACAGACCTTTATTACGGCCACCGACGCTACCCATTTCCCGAAAACCATTGAGGGAAAATATTTTTATATAAGTCAGGGTACAGTGCGGGAGTGATGAATGTGCACAGCTTAAAAGATATTTTGTCTGGTACTCTCAAGCAAATCGGCATCAAAGAAAAATATAATTCTCAATCGGTCATCGTCCATTGGGGGAGTATCGTCGGACAGGATATCGCATCTCAGGCCTACCCCACCCACGTCCGCAATCAAATTCTGTTTGTGGCTGCATCCAGCCCGGTCTGGGCCCATCATCTGTCTATGATGAAGGAGCAAATCCTGGAGAAAATCCGGCAGTTTACCGGGCAAAAGCAGGTTTCCATAAAAGATATTCGGTTTCATGCAGGAAAATTGCCGGCTTTGCAAGAATTTCAAAATCGTGAAAATAGTGGACAAGACCTGGAGATCAGGCAAAAATTGCGTTGCATTCAGCTTGACCGGGAGAATTTGTCCCAGATTCAGGATATGATCACGGTCATCAAGGACCAGGAATTGCGCAGTAGAGTGGAACGGATTCTGTTAAAGGAATGGAAATGGAAAAAGGTCAAACAACAGGAGTCGTACCATCCCTGTCGCCAGTGCGGCGCTTTGTGTCCTCCTGAGAACGTTTGCTGCACAGTATGCATGATTGATCAGAAACAAAAAAAACGCGGTAAAATTAGAGAAATATTGTCGCAGCTGCCATGGATGGAATATACGGAATGCAGGAAGTATATAGAATGTGACTTCTTTGAATTTATCCAGGCCAAACATGAACTCATCCAGTCTTTGACGGTTCAGCTGGAACAAAATCCGGACAACCAGGTCAAACTATCAGCGTTGGCCATGCTGATTTATCGGGTGGAGCCAGCCAGTCTATCGGGGGAAACCTTGGAAAAGACGCTGAAATATATCAATAGAATGGGAAAGTATCACTTGCCGGCGGTGCGTCCGTCCCAAAATGCTTCTGCCCCCCAAAAGTGAGCTACTTTCTCAACTAACCTTGGAGGATAAAGCATGTTCTTACATTTGGGCGTTGATACGGTTGTCCCTCTCAATGAAGTCATTACGATCAACGATATAAAGGAAAACGTATCACCGGTTAATGCAGAGTTTCTGAGGACCATGCAGGAAGAGCATCTGATTGTGGATATATCCATGGGACATCCGAAAAGTTTTGTGGTGACGGACAAAAAAGTTTACTATTCCGCAATCTCTTCTCTGACGTTGAAGAAGCGAGCCCATATGATTTTTGAAGCAGATGAGATAGAGGAATAGAAATAAGGGAGTAAAGCATGAGCATACAAGACACGACCGCCAACGGCCACTACGGTGCCGAACAGATTCAGGTCCT
This sequence comes from Acetonema longum DSM 6540, assembly GCF_000219125.1. Taxonomy (NCBI): domain Bacteria; kingdom Bacillati; phylum Bacillota; class Negativicutes; family Acetonemataceae; genus Acetonema; species Acetonema longum. The sequence continues at coordinate 5,808 of NZ_AFGF01000037.1, read as the reverse complement.
GGAAGGACTGGAGGCCGTTCGCAAGCGGCCGGGCATGTATATAGGCAGTACGTCGGCCCGAGGATTGCACCATTTGGTATACGAAGTGGTGGATAACAGCATTGACGAGGCTTTAGCCGGATACTGCGATCAAGTGAACGTAATTATTCGTAAAGACGACAGCATTACGGTTATTGACAATGGCCGGGGTATTCCGGTGGGTATGCATGAAACCGGAAAACCGGCTCTGGAAGTAGTTATGACCGTACTTCACGCCGGCGGCAAATTCGGCGGCGAAGGCTATAAGGTATCAGGCGGTTTGCACGGTGTAGGCGTCTCGGTGGTAAACGCCCTGAGTGAATGGCTGGAAGTCCAGGTCAAACGCGAGGGGAAAATTTATCAGATGCGCTTTGAGCGGGGCTATACGTCTCAGGCAATGAAACAAATCGGCGAAACAACCGAAACCGGCACTACCGTTACTTTTAAACCGGATGCTCAGATCTTTGAGGAGACGGTTTATAGTTTTGACACCTTGAAACATCGCCTGCGGGAGTTGGCGTTTCTCAATAAAGGGCTTAAAATTACCCTGACGGATGAACGGTCCGGCGAGTCACGGGAGTTTTGTTTTGAAGGCGGCATTGTTTCCTTTGTGGAACATCTCAATCACAGCAAGGATGTGCTGCACCCTAAACCGATTTATGTGGAAGGGATCAAAGACACCACGGTGGTGGAAATTGCCCTCCAGTATAACGACAGCTATAATGAAAACATTTTTACCTTCGTCAATAATATTAACACTCAGGAAGGCGGCACCCACCTCAGCGGCTTTAAAACGGCCCTGACCCGGACCATGAATGATTTTGCCCGCAAACTCAACCTGCTGAAGGAAAATGACGAAAATTTGAGCGGAGAAGATGTGCGGGAAGGTTTGACCGGTGTGGTCAGCCTTAAGGTCCAGCAGCCCCAGTTTGAGGGTCAGACTAAATCCAAATTGGGTAATAGCGAGATCAAAGGGATTGTGGATACATTATTCTCGGAAGGATTAAGCGAACATTTCGAAGAAAATCCATCGGTTACCCGCAAAATCATTGAAAAGGCGATTTTAGCCTCCCGGGCCAGGGACGCGGCCCGTAAAGCCAGAGACCTGACCCGCCGGAAAACAGCGCTGGAAGTCAGCGCATTGCCCGGGAAATTAGCCGATTGTTCCAGCCGGGATCCGATGCAGACAGAAATTTATCTGGTAGAAGGCGATTCCGCCGGCGGTTCGGCCAAACAAGGCCGGGACAGAAGGTTTCAGGCCATCCTGCCTCTCCGGGGTAAAATCCTAAACGTAGAAAAAGCCCGTCTGGATAGAATCCTGAATAACGAAGAAATCAGAACCATGATCACTGCTTTCGGCAGCGGCATTGGGGAGGAATTCGATCTGGAAAAAAGCCGCTACGGCCGCATTATCATCATGACCGATGCTGATGTGGACGGAGCCCATATCAGGACGCTGCTCCTGACCTTCTTCTATCGCTATATGAAACCTCTGATCGAAGCCGGACGGGTCTATATCGCCCAGCCGCCCCTTTATCTTGTCAAAAAAGGCAAAGAACACTGGTATCTCTACAGCGATCCCGAAATGGACCAACTGCTGGCCAAAATCGGCCGGGAAAACATCAGTGTGCAGCGCTACAAAGGTTTGGGCGAGATGAATCCGGAGCAGCTTTGGGAAACTACCATGAATCCGGAAGGCCGTACTAATCTCCAGGTCACTCTGGATGACGCCATGGAAGCTGACGAGATTTTCACGATTCTCATGGGAGACAAAGTCGAGCCCCGGCGAAAGTTTATTGAAGATTACGCCCATCGGGTGAGAAACTTGGATATATAGTTGTAACCGTCATCATAAAACCGCCGTAGGTAGTTATCTGAAAAACTGCCGGCGGTTTTTCTCTCATCTGATATTGAAAAGGATTGGAGTAACTGCGATGATACCGGTTATTTCCTTTGTCGGCAAATCCAATTGCGGCAAAACCACTTATCTGGAAAAGCTAATCCGGGAAATGAAGCATCGGGGCTTTAAGGTGGCTGTCATTAAGCATGATGCCCATGGCTTTGATATGGATAAACCAGGTAAGGATACCTGGCGTCATGCTCAGGCCGGAGCGGACATCGTCTGCATTTCGTCGCCGCAAAAAATGGCCATGATCCAAAAAGTCCCGGAGGAACTTTCCCTGGATGAAGTAATTGCCCATATTGACGGCGTGGATATTATCTTTACGGAAGGCTACAAACGGGAGAATAAGAAAAAAATTGAAGTATTCCGCCAGGCGGTTTGCGATCAGCCTCTCTGTAACAAGGCAGATCTGCTGGCTATGGTTTCGGATGTTAAAATCTACGGTGATGTTCCGTATTTTAACTTAGAGGATCCGGCGGCCCTGGCGAATTTCTTGGCGGCTAATGTGCTTCGGCTCCAATAGAAAGGTGTGTTTCTCACGTGGCTAAAAACAGGAGTAAGTCTGAATTGACGCCGCTGGAAAAAGTGGCGATTTTTCTTGTAAGTATCGGCCTGGAGACAGGTCAAAGAATCATCGCATTGATGGATACCAGTGAAATTAATGCCGTAGTGCCCCAAATCCGGAGCCTGACTGAGATTTCGCCGGAAATGCAAGGAATCGTTTGGGATGAGTTTAAAGAATTGGGCTATGAAGCGCAGATGAATCCGGTTGAAACTCTGACAGTCATACGGTTTCTATTTAATGGAAGCCGGATTAGATATCCATATTAAAGCCGGGCTGGCGTCTTTATGATGGAGTGGTTTTTATATGGGATGCTTATATTCCCTCAAAAGGGCCTTGTCAAACGCCGGCTTCACCCCGGTAATCTCTGCCGTCCAAGCATCCAGCGCCACCAAATCCTCTTTGTCCAGCTCTTTCAGCGAACTTTTCCCCAAAGCCCGCATGGCCTCTTTCATTTCCAGCACCATGGAATTCAGCACATTGGCCACGCTGGTGGTGGCCAGTGCAACGTCCAGTTTGGTCTTGGCCGGAGATGTATAATATACAAGGCGGGTGGGCGGTTCCCAGGGGGTTACTTTCTGGAATTGGTTATGGACCAGGGCAAAAAGAGGAACCGTGCCAAGATAAATGGCGTCTGCCCCCAGTGCTAGGGCTTTGAGACATTGACCGGGGGTGAAATAGCCGCCGGAGATGATTAAACTGACCGAACTGTTTTGCAAAAAGCGCCTGGCTCGGATCAAGGCGCATAGACTGGCGAGGCCCATATCATCCTGTTTGGCCGGCGCCGAGGCGTGAGTGCCTCCTTCGGCTCCATCAATAGCAATTACATCAAAACCTAATTCCAGGGCAACTGATAAATCTTGTTCAAGATAATCAGTTGCCATAATTTTTAGGGCAATGGGGATGCCCTTGGCTCTTTGTCGTAATGTTGCCACGTAGGCAGGCCAATCCGCCGGGCTTTTTATACCCGGCGGCACAGGCAGGGATAACAGCGGTTGCTTGGAGTTCAGTCCGGCTAGTTTGCCTGCTTTTCCTTTCATTTCTCCGGGTTCTATGCGGGAGGCTCCTATGGCCCCTCCCTGTCCCATTTGCACTTCTAACATGTCAGAGGCGCTGATTTGGGCATTCGTCCTGCTACCCCAGGGCCAACGGCAGATTTGCAGAATGAATTTGCCGGCTTCCTTTCTTTCTTCCGGCAAATAGGGCCCTTCACCGGAATTGGTCGCCGTCTGCATTTGCTTGGCAGCCCTGGCCAAAGCGACCTTGGCTTCCTGGCTGAGAGCCGCGCCATAGGCCATGCCGCCGATTAAGAGCGGTATGTTTAGGGTCAAGGGCTTTTCAGCGTTGAGACCGAGGGTTACGCTCATATCAATTTTGGCCTCTTCCGGCAGGGATATCCGCGTCATTTGCCGAGGTGAGAACATCAGATTGTCATAGCCGAAAAATTTTCGGGGGGACCCTAGAGGACGCCGGATGGCTTTGCCTTGCTGGGATCGCAGGCTGATCTCCATTAGATGGAGCAGGGAAGATCGTTTTATCGAGGTATACAGCTCGGCCAGATTCTGGTCATAGTCCTCGGTCAACAGCTTTACCAACATGTCATCGCTGACTTTATTCAGATAATAGCGTAAAACAGGCTTGGCCAACAGCATGGCGACTGTTAATCCAATAGCCGGCAATATGAAGAGCAGTATTAACCACGGTAAGTCGTCTATAATGATGTGCATTTCGCCATTCCTTACGATTTTTTTAGTAGTATCTCAATCTTTTGCTTTGGTTAAACCGGTCTGCAGCTTCACGCCGGTTAGTTTGGCGGTAAAGGCGTCCAGTGCAACCAGGTCGTCGGGGCACAGTTCTTTGAGGGAAGATTTGCCTAAGGCCTGGAGAATCTCCTGCATCTCCAGAATCATGGAGTGTAAGGCATTAGCTACGTTGACGGCGGCCTCACCGATATGAAGCTGAGTTTTCATGGGGGAATTATAATAAACCAGTGTAGTGGGAGGTTCCCAGGGACTTGCTTTGACAGATTGGTTATGAGCCAGGGCCAGGAGAGGGACGGTGCCCAGGTAAATGGCGTCTGCTCCCAGAGCCAGAGCCTTGAGGCATTGGCCGGGAGAGAAAAATCCCCCTGACACCACTAAGCTGATCCCGGTATTTTTTAAATACTGTTTGGCTCGCAGTAAGGCATAGATATTAGGAACGCCAAAATCATCCTGCTTAATCGGAGCTGTGGCGTGGGATCCGCCGCCGGAACCGTCAATCGCGACTGTGTCGAAGCCTAATTTGACTGCCATCTCCAACTCTTCTTCAATCCGGTCGGTAGCCATCAGCTTCAGGCCGATGGGGATGCCCTTGGCTTTTTGCCGCAGTTTGACCATGAAATCAGGCCAGTCAGTTATCGTACGGATGCCGGGAGGCGCAGGCAGGGCAATGGCTGGTTCACCGGCAGCCAGGCCGCCAAGGATACGGGCTCTGCCTTCTATATCTACAGCATCAATGCGAGATGTTCCCATATCGGCCCCCTGCCCCATCTGCACTTCCAGCATATCGGCGGCGGCGATTTGCTCGTCAGTTCTGTCGCCCCAGGGCCAGCGGCAAATTTGCAAAATGAATTTTCCCGCCACCACCGGTTCTTCCGGTAAAAAAGGCCCTTCGCCGGAATTGGTTGCGGTTTGCAATAGCTTCGAGGCTTTGGCTAAAGCCAGCTTGGCTTCTTCGCTTACGGCCAGTCCATAAGCCATAGCCCCGATCATGAGGGGGATTGGCAGCTTCAGAGGCTTTTGAGCCTTAGTCCCAAGAATTACGCTCATATCTACCGGGGCATTTTCCGGCAGGGGAAAGACGGTCATTTGACGGGGGGTAAACATCAGGTTATCATAGCCTAGGAAATTTTTGGGAGATCCCAACGGTCTGACAATAGCTTTGCCACTTTCGGCCCGTAAGCTGGTCTCGATTAAATTGAGCACGGAAAACCGTTTCAGGGAACTATACAGTTCGGCCGGATTTTGTTCATAATCCCGGGAAAGCAGTTTGCAGACGGCTTCATCCATGATCTGCTCGATCAAATATCGCCAAAATGGTCTGGCCAACAATATGATTGTGGTTATTGCTATAATCAGTAACGCGACAAGCAGCCACAATAAATGAAAATTACTGATGATGATTGGCATAATATCATTTCCTGTGTAATTTACTTTTTGGTTCTTTCATCTGATCATCTGCCGCCTCATTTTAGGGGCGGTAGATGACTTATAGGGATAGTATTTAATATTGGCGGGAGTTTCATCCGGCAAGACTTTTACTTTGTCAAAAATACGGTAATACT
>NZ_AFGF01000036.1 GCF_000219125.1 Acetonema longum DSM 6540 | reverse complement strand
GCTCCGTCGCCCTTTGAATAACCCTGTTCTGCTCCAGAAACTGATGATAATCATCCGGATGCGGTCTGCCGGCAGGATCGACTCGCCACAATACCCCGTTTTGATTATACTGCAGTGTATAACCCCATACCAGAATATCCTGATGACTCAGTGCCGCGTCAACAAACGCCGGGTTAGTGGGCCCCAGGGAATAGTGGAAGTTTTGTCTCCATTGATCGAATAGACCGGGAACCATCAGCATGTCCGTCTGATCCACCCTGAAAGCATGCTGGCTGAAATCAGCATAGCTTTGGAGGGTGTTTACAATAGAGTCATCCAGATCGTTTTGCGGACTCATTGTCTCGTCACCCCCGGCACATAAAACCCTTCAATCCGTTTGGCCCAGGCAGGATGATCCATGCGGTCAATATTGACGCCGACTTCTTTGCGGGTGTGGATAAACCGGCCCTGTCCGATGTAAACTCCGGTATGGTCGCAGTATACGGCAAACCGGATGACAACCAGGGCCGGTACGGGAATTTCCCCTTCACACTTCTGCCAATACGGTTTTTGTGCGTCGATTTGATTACTGATCCGGCTGGCGTCTTCGCAGGATATTTTGTAGTCAGGCAACTCAATCCCATACCGCCGGAAGACTTCGCTGGACAGTCCCCAGCAGTCAAAGCCTACTGCCGGGTCGCGCCCGCCGTCGATAAACGGCAGGCCGATCAGGTCGTCGAGTTTGATCTTCATCAGGCATACAGTCCTCCTTCCGGGATGCTGGGTTCGCCTCCGTACCGGACTGAGTTGCCCCGGTCACGACAGGATTGCAGTGTGCCGTCACAGGGAGGCATCGAGCCGCTATAGCCGCACTCGATGCCTTTATAGTTGTCGCGCCAGGCGCAGAAGTTCTTCAGCACCCGCCGGAAGGGAAATCTGAGCTGTGACGACAGGTCGCAGCCCAGGTTAAAGGTCACCCATTGGCTGTCGCAGACGGTGGACTCTACGGTAAAGATTTCTTCTACCTCGGGCAAAACATTGTCCAGATGCTCGGAATGAACCACCCGGAGGATGACGGTGGTACCGGTGAGGCCGTTATTTTCTTCTACGTAGGCCTGGACAATTTGCGTCACATTGGAAATCTGCAACGGTACTGTCGTGTTTTTTGCCTGAGGGTCTTCTTTGATTTCGTCGATGACAAAATTAAAGGCGTTCCAGATGTGGCCATTCCAGACGATGTCCTCATTATTGCGCACCATTCGTAAGGGTTCCTCGGAATCCGGGATGGCGACTTCCACCAGCAGCAGCCATACGCCATCGCTGGAGATCCGGCTTTTTTCAATCATGCCGGCAACGGATAAGTTCAGCATGTCACACCTCCTGGATGGTCAGTTTGCCGGCATAGTATCCCGGCGCTGCCAGGTCAAAGCTGATGTCCTCGCCGACAAAGCGGACGGAAAACAGTCGGCCGGAATAAGAGTCGTTGGCTACTGTCGGATACTGCCAGTCAAAGGCCAGGCTGCCGCCGCGGGTGGTATGACGGTAAAAGTCCCGCAATGTTTCGTAGTCAGCAGCCGGCAGGGCATTCCACTGCAGGGTGAACGTTTGCAGCGTTCTGGTAAATTTGGCGCGGGAGAGGACCAGTCCGTTTTCCATTTCGGACTGGAGGGATGGGTCTTTGATTTTGGCGGTGAGGGGATATACCGGTTCCTGGATAGGGGGGAATTGAGCCATGATGTTCTGCCTCCTTTTATCGTTCTGTTGTTGTTCGTTGCAAAATCATCAGGCGGCCAGTCTGACCTGGCCGCCTGATGGGTCCGCCGAAATGCCAACTACTCCATTGCGTAGCTGGCTACGTCATTGACCAGTGTCGCCTGAATCGAAGTTTCAGCTGCGTTGTTTTCATAATAGCCTTTAAACGGCAGACTGATCAAAATGCCTTTGGCGCTTTCAATGCCGGGTGAGGTGCGTTCATAGACGATTTCCGGCAGCAGGAGTTCGAACGAGTAGTCGCCGTTGGTCAGGGTGATTTTGAGGCTGCTCTCTGTACCGTTAATAGCTTTGTTCAGTAAAGTCTGATCTTCAAAGAGTACCTCCACTGTGCCGCTGACCTGCAGCGGTCCTTCGCTGATGGCGGTGCGGCAGCCTTGGCCGCTGATGGAATAGATATCGCCGTCCAGGCCGAAGCCTAAGTTCAAATCCACGCCGGTGCAGTTAGCCAGCACCTGGCCGTTCTCTTCGACGGTGGCCTGGAAGTGGTTGAAGCGGACTAAGGGAAGATCTAGCGGGGTTGCGGCAAAGGAAGCAGTGCCGAGGGTTTCTTTTGCTCCCAGGATGTCAAGGGAGGCAGTCAGTTCGCTGTCGCCGCCTAAGGACAGGCTGAATTGGTTGACTTTGCAGCCGTTGTAGAGGGTAAAGGCGTTGATGTCGGTGAAGCCTTTCTCCAATACGAGAGAGGGCATGGAATCACCGGGTTTAAAGACATGGGTGTAGGTGTCGCTGCCGGTAGTGGCGGGGTCGCCCAACATGGCTTTGAGCCAGTAGCCGATGAATTTGGCGTCCATGGGCACCACCAGGTTGCCGTTGACGTCGACCTTGCCGCGTACCGGCACGGCGGCATCCCGGCGGCCGGTGATGGTCTGGGCTTCGGTGAGGGTTTGTTTGGCGGTCAGGGTGTTTTTGTTAAAGGGCAGTTTAACGGTACTGGCCGGGGAAGGGGTTTGTCCATAGGCGGTTTCGTACGCCAGGATGAGTTGGCCTTTAGAGCCTTTTGCTTGCATGTAGTTTTCCTCCTGTTTTCGGTTGATGTCCATAGAAAAATGCGGCTCTTAGCCGCATTACATGGATGCGATTGATTTATCGGATGACTAATACTAATACTCAATGGAGCCGCTGATCGACGGGTTAAACCGGATCTTGCACCACTGGTAGCCGGGAAACTGGGGAAAGGCAGCTTCTTTTTCGATTTCGTATTGACTCTGCCTACGGGGTAATTGCGGCTGACCTGGTCCAGCACACTGTAAATCAGCTGTCCAAAGTCGTCGGAATCGTACAGTCCGGTGTATTCTGTGATGCCTGGGGTGCTGGTGTCGATGGTTGCGTTGACGATGGACCAGCGGATCATGACGTAGTAGATGAATTCATCCTCATTGGGGCCTTCGATCTTGTAGCCGGGGCTGAGAATGATGCAGGGGCAGCTGCTTTCTTCCGGCAGGGCGGCATAGTGGGAATGGATGATGAGGGTAGGGGCTTTGCCGAAGCGGGATTGGCAGAAGGCTTTTAGTTCGCCGCTGGCTGCCAGCGTATCCCTCCAGCGCTGGAGTATGGTTTTGAACGATAG
>NZ_AFGF01000035.1 GCF_000219125.1 Acetonema longum DSM 6540 | reverse complement strand
TGCTGCAGCTGGACCGGGAGGTTACGCTGGTACCGGGAAGATCTTATGCGGTGGCTGTTCAGATTACCAATCCAGCGGCAGCGACGGCGGATGCGGTGCAAAACATTGTCACCTTTAGTGTGCAGGGGCTTACCGCGAAAATCACCACCGATACCGTAACTCTCACTAAACCCTTAACTACAGTTCCCCAGCAATGGGACCTGTACAGCTTCGGCGAAACCAACAAGGTTATCAAACCTTTCCGGGTGCTCAGTATCAGCCGGGATCAGGATCTGCGGCGGAAGATTACCTGTCTGGAATATATCGAAGAGATCTATAACGAGGCGGGAGACATACCGGAGATCCCATACAGTCAGTTGGAGACGACACCTGAAGTCAACAGTGTGAGCGTAGCGGAGGAAACCTTCCGGCAAAAGGACGGGACCATGATGTCGATACTGCATGCCGGCTGGAATGTAAGCCGTAATGCGGCAGTCAAATCATTTAACATATACGTTAGTGAGGATGACGGACAGACTTGGCGTCTGTGGGGCAATACTACCGATACCAAGCTTTCGGTGAGCGGCGTTAAGACTCAGGAGACTTACCGGGTAAAAGTCTGTACCGTGAATCAGCTCGGAATTGCTTCGCCCGGCATTGTTTCCGCCGGGCTTTATATTGCCGGTAAAGATGTGCCTCCGGCAAACATACCTCATATTTATCTGACCATTGATTCGGCTGACTGCACCAAGATTACCCTCACCTGGGACTCTGTTACCGACGTTGATTTGCGCGGCTATCAAGTCCGCGAAGGAAAAGCTATTCTCACACCGACACCGATCGCTGACACGCGATATGTCTATACAGCCACAGCTAGCAGACAGCACAACTTCGCAGTGTATGCGGTGGATAACTCAAACAATCTATCCCAAGTGCCGGCGACCATCACCCAAATGATCACCGTGCACCCGGCAGAGGTAACCAGCTTTTCCTGTACGCCTCAAGACACCGACCGCAGCAAGCTCATTATGACCTGGGCGCCCAATCCGGAGACGAATATCGCCCACTATGAAATCAGAACCGGAAATGACGGATGGGATACAGCGGCCATTGTCGCCACACAGCTAAAGGCTACCACTTACACGTTCCAGTTATCGTCGGAAGGCTACCAGACCTTTATGATTAAAGCTGTGAATACGGCTGGATATGTAAGTCGTACCGCATGCAGCCAGACAAAGCAGATTTTTTTACGCCCCAATAGCCCCACCGATTTCAAAGCCGAGCAAGAAGCAAAGGACAGGTCCGTCGTGAAGCTCTCGTTTGCCGCTTCCTCCGGCAACGACATCGCCGGGTATGAAATCCGCCTCGGCGCTCAATGGAATACCGGGACCTTTGTCGCCTTTGTCACAGACACGACTTATCTGTATCAGGCGACGGCAAGCGCACGGCACCGGTTTATGCTGAAAGCCAAAACCGTGGCCGGGTTTTATTCCAATGTGGCCAACCTGAATCCCAACGGATACATTGATGTTTTTGTCAATGCCTATGATATCCAAGGCTTCACTGCCATCCAATTTACGAATGACCGGACCAGAATCCGCCTGATGTGGGATGATCCCCGGTCGGTGGACATAGCCTATTACGAGATCAGGCAGGGACCGGCCTGGGATGAGGGGGTGATACTCGGTCAAAGAGTGGTCGGTACTTTTTTTGATACAACGGTGATGCTGGAAGAGGAAACCCGATTTTGGATCAAGGCAGTGACGATAGAGGGAAACTACAGTCAGAACGCCGCCGGTACCCCGCCCGCCGTCTTTAGTCTCAATCCTGCCCCTGTCAGCAATATTCAAGTTACGCAAGACCCGAACGACAGGTCGGTGCTGGTGATTACTTTTGACTCAACCCCGGAAAGCGACATTGTCGGTTATGAAGTCCGACATGGCTACACGTGGGATACGGCCATTGTTGTCGGCAGTACATTGGAAAAACGGATCGAATACAGACCTGCCGCCGGCGGCGATATAAAAATCATGATTAAAGCCAAAAGCGCCGCCGGTTATTATTCCGACGAGGTCTATAACCTTGTCCCTTATTACGCCAGGTTGGAGCCCCAGAACGTTGCCGGATTTATCGCCGTGCAAAACGGCGAATACGTCGATCTGTATTGGGACAGACCGGCGGAAAATGATATCGTCGGCTACGAGATCCGCGAAGGCGGCAGCTTTCATTATGGCGCCATCGTTGTTTCCGGTCTGACGGAGACCCACTACCGGGCGCGCCTTGAACTGGAACGGTTATACACCTATCACATTAAGGCGATCAACCGGTCCAACCGCTACAGTCTGTCAGCGGCAACCGCCCAAATGAACGCGGCAAATTTGCCGCCGCGCAACGTGGCCTTCTCTCGGGATGAACTGTTTTTCCAGGAGGGAACCCATGCCCATACCCTATTCGGACCAAGCTCCATCAACTGGCAAACGGCAGGTGGACGATGGAGCGATTATCCGACCTCCCGGTGGGTGGATTTCGGCAGCCATATTGTACTCAAGCTGGACAGACAGGAAAACGGCGCATATTATCCCAGCGGCGAATATGTCAGCGATGCGTTGGATGTGGGCAAACTCACGCCGGTTGAACTGGCCATCCGGTTTGTTACCACAGCGACCGCTGCGGATCAGACGATAGCAGTTCTGCAATTCAGGACCAGCCCAAACGGGCTGGAGTGGTCAACTTGGGCTGAATTTACGCCGGCCCAGTATTATCTGCGTTACCTGCAGCTGAGAGTGATTCTTTCCACGGAGACCCCGGACAAGTCACCGGAGGTGAACATCTTTAGCACCATGGTTGACGCACCGGATATAGAAAGAGCCGGCATTCAGCAAGTCAATATTGGCGGGACAGATATTGAGTATGGCTACACCTATCTGAACGAGCCGGTACTAACCCCTACCGTAATCGGCGCCGGATTGCGCTATGAGATAACCGGCAAAACGGCTTCAGGTTTTCGGGCGCAGATCTTTGACATAGCAACCGGTAATGATGTCGGCGGTCAAATGGATTGGCGAGCCAAAGGATTTTAGAGAAGTTTTTATTGATAAAAAGAGGTGATTGAAATGGCATATGATAGCACAAAGCCTGTCAATACAGGTTATCTGGCGGATGCTCCCGCGGAATTGCGGGAAAATTTCAGGGCATTAAAAGAAGATGCAATTGTCAATGCCGGCACAGTGGCGGGACTGACTCCCGGGAATCAGAACGGTAACATTCCTGTCAATAACGGTACATTAAATGTAAACTTAAATGCCGAACGCTTAAACGGCAAATCAGCCGGTGAATTTGCTCCTGCCGGCTGGGTGCCGCCGGTTGCCACCACATCCAGTAACGGCAGCATGTCCAATACAGATAAGCAAAAGTTGGACGGCATTACAGCCGGGGCTGAACCGAACCAGAACGCTTTTTCGACAATACTGGTGGGAGAAACGACCATCCAGGCGGATTCTGAGACCGATGTGCTGGAAATTATGGCTGGAGAAGGAATCGGGATTGCTCCCGATTCTGCCAACGATCGGGTGACTATCGGCATCGCCAAAAGCGGTGTTACGGAGAATCAAATTGCAGCTGATGCTGTAACCGATGCCAAAATCGGCAGCCGGACGATCGCCGACATTGCGGCAGCGGACTCAGAACCGGGAACCTTAACGGCAAAATTAAGTCAATTGGGTTATATGATAAAAAGTATCACCGGAAAGTCGAATTGGTACGCACTGCCGACAATGACGCTGGAGGCCGCCAGCAATCTATTTGGCATGTCCGGCCATGCCCATACGGGTGAGGAGGGTCAGGGACCCAGAATAGACTATACCAATATTACCGGGACCCCGGCAAGTTTACCGGCCAATGGCGGCAACGCTGATACTGTGGATGGCAAACATGCAAACGATTTTATACAATTTAGACCTGATATTCATGGAATCAATCTAGAGGGTATTGGGATTGCTGCTGGCGATCAACCGCGTATCAGACTGACCATACCATCGGTCAATGGGATAGAGATGAGGATGAATAATGCCGGAGAGGCTGTTTTTTCACAACCTGCCAATCCTGGCCAGCTGTCACCAATCCGGGCTCTATCATTTATCGGCAACGCGGATACAGCTACCCGACTGGCCACACCTCGCAAAATTGCAGGTGTAGATTTTGACGGCAGTGCTGACATTGAAATACCCGTTGTGGCTGCACCTATTTATAGTCAGGCAAGAACGCTGTCTTCTTTAGCGTTTACTGCCACACAAAACGGGATCGTTTCGGTCGAGGCAGATTGCAATTCCAGCAGGAGTATCATTTGCGCGGTCAATGGCGTACAAATCCTCAGAATAGGTTCAAGAGACGGTACAAGGATTTGGTGCAGGCAATGGTTTTTAGTGTCCGCCGGCGATATAGTATCCTGTCCTGCCAATTCAGCAAATTCATGGTCAGCAATGTTCATTCCGTTTAGCTAAAAAGAAGGAGGCTTATTATGCTTAAATTAGCCAAAATTGCAGATGAAACAACCAAAGAAGTTGTTGTAGCCATTAGCGATACTCCGGATGAAGCATATTTTTTAGAACAGGGATATACCTGGCAAGATGTTGAAGAAGGATTCGACTTGCATTGGTATCTTACAGGGCAGGCTCACCAATCAACTCTTGACAAATTAAAAATTCAATCCTGGGAGCGTATCAAAGAGAAGCGTGATATGCTAGAGCAATCCGGGGTGCCCTATATGGGTAAAGTTTTAGACTCTAATTCCTTATCTGTGCAGCGCATAGCAGTTGCTGTACAGGCGGCGCAAGCAGCTATTACGGCAGAGCAGGATTTCTCCCTGGACTGGACCTGTGCCGATAATACAGTTTTAACTATGACGGCTCAAGAAGCAATCGGCATATCAGTAACTCTGGCTCAACATGCGAACACATTACATCAGATAGCGAGAAACTTACGGCTGCAGATTGATGCGGCTGAGACCGCGGAAGAATTGGGGAAAATCACCTGGCCGGAATAAGAGCTATTTTTATGGCGGTATTTACGGTGCCATGGTAAATATCTGATTTCAAAAATTCAGGGGAGGCTTCGGCCTCCCCGTTTTTTTGTTCTTATAGGGTTCTTGCTCACTGCTTCTAGCGTCGAAACTCTTTTCCTACCCAAATCCTTTTAGCTTTTACCTCGCCGACGTCCTGGATTGTCAACCTTTTACCGGGACCCGGGCAGTCGAACTCACCGTGGGCGTGCTACGGCAAAATAGACTGTCCCCGGAAAAATATCGGTATAGTAATAAACTGATTTTTTCTTGTTAGCGCTATGACATTGTGATATATTGAGGATATCCTAGTGATTTCTGACAGGCCAAATCTTGGATGGTATCTTAAAGAGCCATACCGCTAACAGATACGGGTTGCCAGAAGGGAAAATACAATTTATATCCGCTTAGATCTGCAACGGACTGAGACGGAAGGTACAAAGGGTGAACTATGCCTTTCGGACAATTTCCGAAAGGCTTTTTATTTGGGAAGATCCCCTGCCTTTCGGAAATGCGACTGTATGCTTATATGTTGCAGACAGATTAAGGAAGGGGGAAATATGAAAAAGCCAACCTTTGTCATTGTTGGCGCCGGCAAGGTAGGAACAGCCTTGGCCCATGCCTTGACCGGCGCCGGGTATCCGCTAATCGGCATTAGCAGCCGCAGTCTGAAATCGGCGGAAAATCTGGCAAAAATTTTTTCAGTGGACTATGCAGACAGAGCTGCAGATTTAGCCGCGAAAGCCGATATGGTGTTTATCACCACACCGGACAGAGCCATTGGCGAAGTCGTTAAAGAGCTTGCAGCCAGCGACGGCTTTCAGGAGCAGCAGGTGGTCTTTCATGTCTCCGGAGCAGCAGGAGCCAGCATTCTGGCGCCGGCTAAACAGTTTGGCGCAGCCATTGGGGCGATGCACCCGTTAAAAGCCTTTGCCGGCAAGGAAAAAACCGACTTTACCGGCGTTTATTTTGCCATTGACGGGGATACAAGGGCCAGGGAAATGGCAGAGCAGCTGATTGCCGGTTTAGCAGGGATAAGTTTTTACGTAGCGGAACAATACCGGCCGATGTATCACGCGGCAGCTTGCGCGGCTTCTAATTATCTGGTGGCCTTAATGCATTGGACGATTCAGCTCTGCCGAAATTTCGGTTTAAGCGAAGCGGAGGTGCTGCGTGCCTTCTTTCCTTTAGTGCATGGCACACTGGAAAATATTCAAAACTTAGGAACCGTACAGGCGCTCAGCGGGCCTATCAGCCGCGGAGACTGCAGGACGGTTGCGGCTCATCTGGCAGTTGTGGACAAGCAGCAGGAACAGGAGCTATACCGGGTTTTAGGTGTATACACTCTGAATATTGCCCGGCAAAAAGGCTTAAATGACAGGAAGGCGCAACAAATGGAAAATTTGTTAATCATAAAAGGAGGAGCAGAGTCATGAGTGCGGCTAAAATCACCACATCGGTAATCCGGCAAAGAAAAGAAACCGGCAAAAAGATTACCATGCTGACGGCCTATGACTTTTCGATGGCTAAGCTGTTAGACGACAGCGGTATTGATATGCTGCTGGTGGGAGATTCCTTAGGAAATGTGATTCTCGGGTATGACTCAACGCTTCCGGTCACGATGGAGGATATGATTCACCATACCCGGGCTGTGAGCCGCGGCGCCCAAAAGGCCATGGTGGTGGCGGATATGCCTTTTATGTCTTATCAGGTCTCGGTTGAGGACGCTTTGAGAAATGCCGGCCGGCTGATGAAAGAGGCCGGGGCCCAGGCGGTAAAGCTGGAAGGCGGCAGAGAAGTCCGGGCAGCAGTGGAAGCAATCGTACAGGCCGGCATTCCCGTAATCGGGCATTTAGGGCTGACGCCTCAAGCCGTTCATTCCCTGGGAGGCTTTAAAGTACAGGGTAAATCCCGGGAAGATGCAAAAAAGATACTGGAGGATGCCAAGATATTGGAAGAAAGCGGAGTGTTTGCCATTATCCTGGAATGTGTGCCGGCGCTTTTGGCAGAAAAGATAACACACTCCCTTGCCATTCCCATTATCGGCATTGGCGCCGGCGCCCAATGTGACGGACAGGTTCTGGTAACTCACGATTTATTAGGCATATATTCCGGTTTCAGTCCCAAATTTGTTAAAAAATTTGCCGATCTGCATAGTTCGGTGACCGAGGCCATACTCGGTTATAAAACACAGGTGGAAAATGGAACCTTCCCGGGACCGGAGCATAGTTTCCCCATAGACAGCGAGATTCTGGAAAGACTGTACTAAGGAGCGATATGATGCATATTATGGAATCCGTGCCGGCAATGAAACAGTACGTAAAAGACAACCGGAGACTAGGAAAGAAGATCGGCTTTGTACCCACCATGGGAGCCTTGCATGAAGGACATCTTACCTTAATGCGGCAAGGGAAAAAGGACTGTGATGTAGTGATTGCCAGTATTTTTGTCAATCCGGTCCAGTTTGGCCCGAACGAAGATTTTGACCGGTATCCCAGAGATCTGCAGGGAGACAGCGAAAAAGCCGCTCGTGCCGGAGTAGATGCTATATTTCATCCTTCCGCCCGTGAGATGTACCCCGAAGGTTATGCTACCTATGTGAATGTTGAGGGCATGACCGAAAAGCTCTGTGGCAGCTCGCGTCCGGGACATTTTCGCGGAGTGACGACGGTGGTGCTCAAGCTTTTAAATATTGTCCAGCCGGACAAGGCTTATTTTGGCCAAAAAGATGCCCAGCAAGCGCTGGTGCTGAAACGCATGGCTCAGGATCTGAACCTGAATGCCGCTATTGAGATAGTGCCTATTGTACGCGAAAATGATGGCCTGGCGCTGAGTTCCCGCAATATGTATCTCTCACCCCAGGAACGCCAAGCCGCCCTGATACTGTACCGCAGTCTTTGCCGGGCGGAAAAGTTGGTCGCAGGCGGCGAGTATGACAGTAAGGCGATAAGAGAAGCGGTTTTGGCAGTTTTAGAACAGGAACCCTTGGCTGAGCTCGATTATGCGGAAATATACCATTATCCCAGCCTGCAGGATATGGAACGACTGGAGGATAAGGCGCTCTTGGCGTTAGCAGTGCGCATCGGCAAAACACGGCTGATTGACAATATCATTTTGGAGGTCAGTCAATGTTGATTACATCTCTCAAGGCCAAAATTCATGCCGCCACTGTGACTGAAGCCAACCTAAACTACATGGGCAGCATCACCATCGATCAGGCGCTGTTGGCCGCTTCCGGCATACTGCCCAATGAGAAAGTGCAAGTCGTCAACAATAATAACGGGGCGCGGCTGGAAACCTATGTCATTGCCGGCGAAAGGGATTCCGGGGTGATCTGCTTAAATGGCGCTGCCGCCCGTTTAGTACAAAAGGGCGATAAAGTCATTATTATCGGACGGTTCTTTTGATGAATTCTCAATAATAGAGGTGATAACCATATTCCGAAAAGTCTGACATCTAAAAGAAAAACGGGGAGAGGTTGATCGGCCAATTAAAAATATAATAGGAATCAATCAAAGTGTGATTTACGAGCATAACAACAGAACCGTCCGCAACCACTGAAAAAGTCCACCAGAAGCGCGTCATTCCATGGTATAATATGGGATATCGAAGTGAATGAGCTAGGCGGTGGTTCTGATGTTAAAACAACACCCCAAGCAATTAAGTTTGTATTCCATGTTGTACGACAAAATCCCCAAAAAGCATATTTTAAAAGTCATTAACAACGCTGTCGATCTGAGCTTTATCAACAAGCAGCTTGCCAACTCCTACAGCAAAGAACTAGGCCGACCCGCCAAAGAACCGGAAATGATGGCCCGGCTTCTCATCTTGCAATATTTGTATAACCTCTCCGATGTCCGCGTCATCGAGGAAACCGGACTCAATTTAGCCTACATGGGTTTGTAGGCATCAACCCTGAAGAAGAACTGCCCGATTCCAGCTTACTTGCTAAATTCCGGACACAAAGGCTGAAGGATACCAGCGTGGATGACATGATTCAAGAAGTCGTTCGCCAATGTGTGAAAAAGGGAATCATTCAAGGAACAGGCATCAGTATCGACGCTACCCATACATCTGCCAACACCATCAAAAAAGTGCCGGAACGGGTTATGAAACATTTAGCGGCTAAAATCTGGCGGAACGTAAAAGAAGAAACAGGTCAAATACCAGCCCAGGTCCATTCCGACGTTCCAGACTATAAGGCAATCTCCGATCATCAAGAAGCCAAAGCGACCATGAAGGACTATTGGGAAACCATGATGGAGCAGGTCGAAAACTCCATAGACGTATCCAGGGCACCGCAAACGGAAAAGACTCTAGCAGAAGCGAAAGAGATTCTCAAAGATGAAAAATTCATTTTACAAAAGGGCGTACGTTCCCTGGTGGATAAAGACGCACGGGTAGGGTATAAGTCTAAAACCGATAGTTTTTTTGGGTATAAAATTGAATATATGATGATCCCGCAAGAGCGGATCATCACAGCACTACAGACCTTTGATGGAGCTTATGTAGATGGCAGCCATTTTGATTCGTTGTACCATCGTAGTAAAGCATGCGGTCTGACCATAAAAGAAGCTTATGGTGATAAAGCCTATTTTCGTAAACCCATACTGGATATTCTAAAAAAGGATCATGTAGAAGCGATTATACCTATAAGCCCTGCTGTCTACAAGATTGATGAAAGCCGATTCAACTATAACAAGGACAGTGACCAATGGTTTTGTGAAATGGGGAATTCGACTGTAAAAAAAGTGTATCAAAAGACAAAAAAGACAAATGACATCTATCGATACACTTTTGATAAAACCGTATGTCAACACTGTAAAAAACGAGTCGAGTGCACCGGCAAAAAGGTAGGCGCAAGAGTGTATAAAGTTGGGGTACATGCCGCCGAATACTATGAATATAGCCAGTTAGCCAAAACAGATACATTTAAAGAAAAATACAAGAAACGCGCCAGTCATGAATGGAAGAATGGTGAAATAAAGCGATTTCACGGCTTAGACCGTGCCCGAGGGTATGGTCTAAAAAGTGTGAGTTTACAAGCCAAACTGACGGCTCTGGCGGTCAATTTAAAAAGGATAGCAGCATTGGTCACCCCAATATTGCTGTCTTTTTATTGGTTTTACCGTAAAAAGCATGATATGGGAATTTATCGACTCTCACTTATTGGCCTGACATCTTAAAAACATGGATTTTTCAGTGGTTTCGAA
>NZ_AFGF01000034.1 GCF_000219125.1 Acetonema longum DSM 6540 | reverse complement strand
TTCGCCAGTTATTCCAGTTCCACTGTCATCTGCACATTGGCGCTGACGGTTACCTTGCCGGCGGGAATAACAGGACCCGCCGCATCTTCGGCCTTGGCCGCCCTGCTCTCCAGCATCAGCGGACGGTAGTAGACGCCTGACTCATTGACCTGGGTGACATTGCTGACGCGCTTATTCAGTGCGCTGGCAATCACCTTGGCTTTGCGCAGGGCGTCCGCCATGGCTTCTTTTAATGCCGCATCCTTGGCGTCATTTTCATTGGCGGCTTCAAACCGGATGGAGCCAATTTCATTAGCACCGGCGGCCGTCGCTTCACTTACCAGCAGCCCTGTTTTTTCAATCGGACTTGTAATCTCCAGGCTGTTGGTGATGTTATAGCCCTTCAATTTCGGCAGCCGGTCTTTTTCATAGCTGTAAACCGGCTCAACATGATATGTAGCAGTTTTAATCTGGGCGTCGGTCAGACCCAGCGCCTTCAGTTTCGCCAATAATTGATTGCTGTTTTTGGTGTTTTCCCGTTTGGCAGCTTCCAGATCGGTGTTCACCGTCTTGATCGTGAGGGTCAACCGGGCAATATCAGGATTTATTTCCTGCTGACTGCTGCCGCTTACCTGAACCAGCGACTTCGCGGCTTCGGCGGCAAAAGCAGGGACCGTCAAAAGACAGCTTAAAGTCAGCACGATCAATATTTTTTTCATCAATATGGCCTCCCTGTTAATATATTCCATGCCTCTGTTACACAACTCATTAGTGTCATTTCCTGTTTCAATTATAACTCAATTATAGCTATTGAGTTTGACAAAAGTTTGTTCTAATTGTGAACGGTTTGTGAAATCAGCGCCACTCATCCCTGCAGGTTTTCTTGACAGCTAAAAAGAAATCTGCTATTTTTAAAATAGTAATAAAGGAGTGTCTGTATGGAGATTGTTCTGTAAGAAACACGAATTGCACAGGAGCTGAAAAGGCGATGTGATGTCGCTTTATTTGCTGTGCCATCAGGGTTTCATACAGAACTATGGCTGACAGACTGGATACGCAGCTCTGCTGGGGCATAGTTTTGAGGCTATGCCCTTTTCGTTTGCCGCAATTCGTGTTTCACCTTGTCTCTCAAAAGAACCTATAAACTAAACTTTAAATGACGAGGTGTAATACATTGAACCAGCTAATCCGCTACGGCGCAACCAAGCACCGGTTTACCGAGGCGATGCTCTATCCCGGCCTGCATCTGGCAAGAGTGGTTTCGCAATATAAAGGCCGATATAAAATCGTTACAGAAGAGGGGGAATGCCTTGCCGAGGTTTCCGGCAAGTTCCGTTATGAGACAACCGGGCTGTCCCAGTATCCTGCAGTAGGCGATTTTGTCATGACAGACCGCACCGGTGGCAGCTCCGGCAACGCGGTGATCTATCAGGTGCTCACGCGCAATAGTGTTTTTGAACGCAAGGCGGTGGGCGGCGGGCAGCAAACGCAGGTGATTGCCGCCAACATTGACACCGTATTTATTTGTATGTCGCTCAATAGCGACTACAACCTGAGCCGGTTGGAGCGCTACCTTGCAGTGGCTTGGAACAGCGGTGCTGCTCCCGTGGTCGTGCTGACCAAGGCTGACTTATGCTCTGATTTACAGAGTGTAATTGCTGAAATAGAGTCAGTGACGCCTGGCACCAATGTGATCATTACCTCCAGCTGTGATCCATCCTCCAGCGAAAAGCTGCTGCCCTATTTACAGCCAGGCCTGACAGCATCTTTTACCGGGTCGTCCGGCGTGGGGAAATCCACGCTCATCAACCGGCTTGCCGGAGAAGAGCTGCTCCGTACCTCAGTCATCCGTCAGGATGACAAAGGGCGGCATACCACCACTCGCCGGGAACTCCTGGTCCTGCCCCAGGGCGGCATCGTCATTGATACTCCTGGTATGCGGGAATTAGGCGTAGAAAGCGTCGACCTGGCCCAATCCTTTTCCGACATCGATGATTTATCTTCCCACTGCCGTTTCCGGGACTGCACCCACACCACAGAACCCGGCTGTGCGCTGTTAAAGGCTCTGAAAACAGGAACACTGGATGCCAGGCGGCTGGAAAGCTATCGGAAGTTAAAACGGGAAGCGCGTTATGACGGCCTTTCCTCCAGACAGATTGAAAGTGAAAAACTAAACGCCATGTTCGAAGACATGGGCGGAATGAAAAAAGCAAGAAAATTCATCCGCCAAAATAACAAACGCAGAAGAGAATGATCGCATCAAACCTTCTTTAAAGACGAAACCGGCGCAGGTCGATCCATCGGCTCTGCGCCGGTTTCCTATGCGATGCAGGAAAGAAGAAGGTTGCATCTTGCTGAAAATTACGGAACAGGATCTGCATAAGGAATCTCCCACAAACATCTAAACTGAATGTAGCTGTATAACAGACTCTTCCGCATCAAAATAAAGAATGGAAGGATTGGTACACGCTTTCGCCGATCCTTCCATCCTTTGACGCTAACCGGTCTCCCCTGTTAAAACATAATGTAGGTCATAATCTGAACAACAATCAGGCCCACCGCCAGCGGAGCAGCCGTCCGTTTGACAACCTCAAACGGCGAAACCCCGGCAACGCCTGCTACGGCTACGACAACTGCTGCAATTGGGGATACCGCTCTTGTGACGCTGGCGGTAAGCTGCATGGGCAGCAGAATATTCACCGCCTCTGCTCCCACCTTTTTCGCTACGTCAGGTGCAAAGGCAGAGAATGCAAAGAACGGCGCATTACCGGACCCCATGATCAAGGATGTAATCATAATAATCACACTCATGACCAAAATCATGCCATCCTTGCCGAATCCTGCCGTCTGGGCATAATTGATCAAAGTGTCAATGGCGCCTACCGACTGCAGCCCCTTGGCAAAAGTCTCTCCGGCAATAATTAATGTAACCACAGTGGCAAATTGAACACCCATGCCATCAAAGAAGGTTTGCATGCTCGAAAAGATTTTTCTCAAATCCAGGGAACGCACATATTCAACGACCATAGCAACAAATATGCCAATGAATAAGGCTACGTTAATATCCATTTTAATGCCTTTGAATTTGAAATAGCCAAACAGCAATACCATTATCAGCGGTACGGCGGGCAGGATGGCATAATACCAGGGCGGCAGCGTTTCGCCTGCTGCCTTGGCAGCCACATTCTCATCCCGTTCAGCCGCCGGCGGCGGCAGTTGGTCTTCCTGTTTGCGCGCAAAGTGCCTGGCAACAAAATAATGGGTTGCAGTCATGGCTAATGAAATCACAATGGCCTGCGGCAGTTGATAGTTGACAAAATAGTCCACGGGAGTCATTCCGGCGTACTTTGCCGCAAGGATCGAATTCCCCGAAGCCGGACCGAGGTCCAGACAGCCATTGGTGGCAATCACAGCGGTGGCCGTCGTTCTGTCCACCCCTAACGATATGTATATTGGAAACATGGTAACCATAAGCAGCAGTCCAAAGCCTGATGCGCTCGGGATAAACGGGTGCAATACCTGGCCGATGAGAAAACCGCCGCAAAGCACCATATAAGGTGACTTCAGCAGCTTTAAAGGCTTAACGGCGACATGAACCAGGGCTTTGCTGGCGCCTATTTTATCCATATATTTAGCGAAGCCGGCACAGACCATAATCATTAACCCTAACTCCGCCGTACGTTTGGATGCCAGGTCATCCACAAATTTAAACAGGTCAAACCAGGCAAAGCCTGTACTGGCCTTCGCCGGTAAAATAGGACCAAAATCGAAAATAACAGCAACGGCCATCATCACAAAGCCGCCACAGATCAGTACGGCCTGAGCCTTATATCTGTTTACAATCAAATATCCGCATATTGCTACCACAGCACCGGCAATCAGCAGTCCGAACATCTTTATCAGCCCTCCCTTATAATCTGAACGAATAACCATCCTGTATCCATCTGTAAAACCCCATCCCCCCCCCTTTACTCCAGACGCAGTCCAAACGTTAGATGGCTGCCTCGCCGCCTAATGCTGTGATAAGCCGGACTAAAAGATAGAGGCGTGGCGCCAAAGAATCCAGCCGGGCTTTTTCATCGGCCGTATGATTAGGTCCGCCTTTAACAGGGCCCAGACTGTCCAGCACGATAGCGCCTGCCGCCGCGGCCAGATTGGCGTCCGCCCCTCCGCCGGCGCCGCTTTGCGACAGTGACCGGCCAAGCTCGGCATATATTTTTTTAGCCTTATCGATGAGCTGCTGCGTTCCTTCGTTAGGAAAAAATGGCGGCCTGCCCCGCCTTAATTCCACGGCTGTTCTTGTACCCGCCACAGTGGCTGAGGCGGCCAAGGCTTGCGCTTCACGCTCGATGCGGTCCAGTTCCTCTGCGTATACTGCTCTTACATCCGCCCAGGCTTCGGCATAGTCGGGAACAACATTGAGCCGGTCACCGGCCGCCATTTTGGTGAAAGTGACTGTGGTTTCCTTATCACGGTTGGCCAGCATGGAGATCCGGTTAATTTGATGGCTCAATTCCAGCAGAGCATTGCAGCCTTTATCCGGATCGCTGCCGGAATGTGACGCCTTGCCCGCAACGGTTACCTTTAGCTTGGCCACACCCTTTCGCCAGGCGATAACACCGTCATTTGCCTGGCCAGGCTCCAGGCAGAGCACATAATCGTGCCGCTTTGCCAGCTCCATGATCAGGTCCCGCGAATCAGGCGATGAGATTTCTTCATCGCAATTAAAGCAGCAGGTGACATGCCGGTAGGATGAGTTGTTCATTTTCTTCAGAATATGCATAGTGTATAATGCAAGAACGACACCGCCCTTGCAGTCCGATACGCCCGGCCCATAAGCATATTCCGCATCAGTGCGGAAAGGCCGGGCCGCAGCAGTGCCCACGGGAAAAACGGTATCCATATGCGCTAACAATAAAATGGATTTTGTACCTGTACCCGCAGCACGGGCCGTTACGTTACACTTGCCGTCCGCCGCGGCAACCGGGTGATACGTTATCTCCATCCCCTGCCGCGCACAAAACTCTCCCACGATTTCCGCCACTTGCCTCAGACCCGGACTGTAATCCGATCCCGAGTCAATATTAACGAGTTTTTCCCACAGACGCATAAATTCAGGCCGTATTTGCTCACATTGTTCCAGTATCCCTTGCATGGTCCGACATCCTTTCTGAATCGGTTTTATTGCTCTGGCCATTCACAAATTCAGTGTAGTATAATTAATTCAGAATATAAAATATTGATATTTTATCTGTCTCCAATAAAAAAAACTTATCGGCGGGAGGAATCGCGGTGGATGATAAAGACTGGATGATGCTTACAATCATCAAGGAAGAACGAAATCTTACAAAGTCAGCCCAGCGCCTTTTCCTGTCCCAGCCGGCACTGACCTATCGCCTGCAAAGCCTGGAACAGGAATTTGGCGTAAGAATTCTTAACCGCTATCCTAACGGGGTTTCATTTACGATGCAGGGCGAGTATATTTTGCAGTGCGCCGAAGAATTACTGCAAAAAATCAAACACACCAGGGAATGTGTCCAGGCTATGGAAGATCATATTGAAGGCCCGTTACGGCTGGGCATCAGCAGTGTTTTTGCCAAGTTCAAGATGGCGCCAATCCTGAAAGAATATAAACAGCGCTTTCCCAATGTTCAGCTTAGCCTGAAAACCGGCTCCAGCACTTCACAACTGCCGGATATGCTGCAGAACCGGGAAGTGGATATTGCCATTCTGCGGGGAGATTTTAACTGGCCGGAAAAAAAGCACACCCTTTTGGAAGAGCCCTTTTGCGTTGTTTCCGCTAAACCGCTTGAACTGGACGACCTGCCTTCTCTCCCCTGGATTCAGTACGAAACGGCAGCCATTACGAAAACAGATTATGACTATTGCACATGGTGGCAGGAATATTTCTGCGCTCCCCCTCCTCCGGTTACGAAAGTCGACTCCATAGAAGCCTGTATCCAACTCGTAACCCATGGCATTGGCTGGACCATTTTGCCCAAAATACATGTCGGAAATAACCGGGCACTCTTTACCCGCCCGGTTATTTGGTCTAACGGCCGGCCGATGCTGAAAAAAACGGTTATGGCCTATCGGAATGAGACGCTGAACCGGCCGGCGGCTAAAGTATTTGTGGACTATATCTTACATGAGTGCTTTGACTAGCTCTGCTGAACATGATAAAAACGATCTTGGCCAATCGGTTATCAAGAGATTCTGGATACGTGCCCGGCAGAAACGGCAAAATAATATTGGAATCTTAAATCCAAAAGAGGAACTGAACAATTCAGTTCCTCTTTGCTTTACTTTTTTTCTCTACATCTGATGTTTGGGAATTTGAAACCAAAGGCCTGGCTGCTGGCGGCAAATCAGCGCAAGCTTATCCCCTGCGGGATAGCGCCGATATAACCGGCCCGGCCAGCAGGGCGAGGAATCGCCCGTGGTTATGTGTCCCTGGTTTCTCTAACTCTTGCAAGCCATCATTTTTTATCCTGCCTTTCATACCTTCTGAAATAATGTTAGATTGAATATAATCAATCGTAACATAAATCATGATTGGGAGGTGAAAGAACATGGTCAAACGATATCTGACCAGCAATCAAGGGACACCGGTCGGTGATGATCAGCATTCTTTAACCGTAGGTGAGCGGGGGCCAATCCTTCTCACGGATACCGTTTATCTTGAGAAGATCGCCCAATTCGACCGGGAGAGAATTCCGGAAAGGGCTTTTCATGCCAAAGGCGCCGGCGCCTATGGCTATTTTGTTCCCTACCGCTCATTCGCTTCTTTGACCAAGGCAGGCTTCCTCCAGGACCCCGAAAAGGCGACACCGGTTTTCACCAGATTTTCGCTGGCCGGAGGGTCGTCGGGTGGCGCTGACACCGTGCGTGATGTCCGCGGCTTTGCCGTGAAATTCTATACGGAAGAAGGCAATTATGATCTTATCTGCAACCATATTCCGGTATTCCCGCTAAGAGATCCGCTGCAGTTTCCCGACTTCGTTCATGCCGTTAAGCCGGACCCGATCGCCAATATCCGGGGCGGGCCGATAGCGGCCAGCCGTTTCTGGGATTTCGTGTCGTTAAGGCCTGAGTCCATGAACTTTCTTATCTATCTATTCTCAGACCTTGGAACCGTCAGGAGTTATAGGACCATTCCAGGCTTCGGAATCAACACATACAAATGGGTCAATTTACGCGGAGAGGAAACGTATATCAGGTATTACTGGGAACCTTGCGCCGGTGTGGAATACATAGACAGCAAGACGGCGGCGCACCTTGCGGGCACCGACCCTGACGTGGCGAGCCGGGATTTGTTCGATACTCTTGCCGCCGGGAATTCCGTCGAATTTGAGATGCGGGTACAAACAATAAAACCTGAGCTTGAATGTGAGCAGCCGTTTGACATCCTGGACCCTACCCTCATTTGGCCGGAGCATATGTATCCTTTGATTCCGGTAGGCAGGATGGTGTTAAATAAAAATCCCGAGAATTTTTTTGCCGAAGTCGAACAGTCGGCTTTTTCGCCGGCGGCTATTGTTCCGGGAATCGGTTTTTCCAATGACCGGATATTGCAGGGTCGAATCTTTCCCTATGGCGATACCCAGAGATACCGTATCGGACCCAATTATCTGGAGCTCCCGGTAAACATGCCGAGACATCCGGTGGACAACAAAATGCAGGACGGACCTATGAGAAGCGGATATAGTACAGATATCGCCAACTACCTGCCGAATACCTTAAGCGGCGGAATGCCCGCGGAGGCGCCTGAGAAAGGAAATCCTCCTCAAGAATATATTTCAGGCTGTGTGGGCCGGCAGGAAATAGCAGGCGACGACTATTACCAGCCCGGGTGCACATATCGCAATATGTCGGGTCCGGAGAAGAACCGTTTGGTGTCCAACATCATGGAAAGCCTGAGTCAGGCTTATGAGCCGATTCAAAGAAGAATGATTGACCATTTTATGCGGACCGATCAGGAATTTGGCTGTAGAATCGCCCAGAAACTGAGTTTGATTCCATAACGAATTATATCGGTTTGAACGAAACAATAGAAACATATTTATGACGGGGAGGTGAAAAATGTTAAAAGAGCAGACACATACAGGGAAAAAATACATCGGGCCAAGCTGGCCCGATGTATTTTTTTAAATATCCTGAAGCATACCCTTCAATATCGTTTCTAGCGTTGATCGCTAATGGACGCATCGCTGTTATTCGCAGCCAAATCAGTCAATGGATCGTAAGGTGGACCTGTTATTGTTCCAACTAGCAGCGCAATATCAACCGCATTTTCCGGACTGCCCCATGAGTTGCCCGAAAGGACAAAGATCGCCCGGTCAATAACAAATCCACGGGTATTATAAACTACATTGTAAATGATATGGCCTGTTGAATTTGGATTTAAATAAGCCGGTTGCCTGAGAAAATAAAAAATGTTATTTTGCACTATTAAATCTACTACATTGGATTGGGTTAAAAATCCACGGTTAACCACCCAGTCTGTTGACGGTCCTGCTTGGGGCGGTCCAAAAATAACATTGTTGGATAATTTATGATCCGTCCCGGCAAATTGAATAAACTCAACCGCATACGGATTATTACTGGTAATTGTTAATCCATCAAGGGTTACGCCGCTGCCGGTAACCAAAAAAGGAATAACAGCAGCCTGCAATTCGATCAGTGTACTAGGGTAGCCCTGTAATGTCACTCCTGCTTTATTAATCACGATTTGTGAAGTAATCGGATACGTTCCGCCTAGTATATGAACGGTCCCTGTGGGGGATACAGCGGTTACACCTTGTTGTATCGTTCCAAATGGACTAGCCTGTGTTCCATTTCCGCCAGTTGCCCCTGCCTGCACATATACGTCAAATGGACTGGGTTCAACCGTACCTGTCGGACCGGTGGCGCCAGTATCACCAGTAGCGCCAGTGGCTCCGGTAGCTCCCGTATTACCTGTTGAACCTCCTGGTGGACCAGCCTCACCTATTGGACCAGTAGCTCCCGTAGACCCGGTGTTGCCGGTAGCTCCAGTTTCACCGGTAGCTCCCGTAGAACCGGTATTACCCGTTGAACTTCCTGGTGGACCAGCTTCACCTGTTGGACCAGTAACTCCGGCAGCCCCAGTGGCTCCGGCAGCTCCCGTTACACCGGTC
>NZ_AFGF01000033.1 GCF_000219125.1 Acetonema longum DSM 6540 | reverse complement strand
TGATTGCCATGGGGTCACCTCGGTTCAATGGTTTAGAGCTGCAGGAGGAGTTGAAAGCCGTAGGTCTGATCGGCGGTTTCAAATCCCTCCGGTTTGTTTAGCGGCCAGCCGATGAAGGCGTCGTATTGGAGGGGAATGTGTTTCATGGCTCCCCGGAATCCGACGGCGCTGCCCCAGAGTTGTTTGCCTAGAAGGTATTGGGTGGAGGGGCCGGTAATCCGGCCGTAGTCTAAGGCGGTGTAGAGTTGGTTGGTTTTATTGAGGGGGATCTGGATTTCATTGCGGATAAAGAAGCCGCTTTCAGCGGATAGGGTTTGTTCGCCGTCAAAGCCGCGAACGGTGTAGCGGCCGCCGATGCTGAAGAGTTCGGAGCCATAGAGGAGATCATTGGTGGTTTGGCCCCGGAGGTGGAGAGAGTAGCGGCTGTTGGGAATGGGGACGAAGGAGGCGGGCATATCCAGGTTTAAGTCGAGGGAGTAGAGGTCGTAGAGGGTGGTGGCTTGGCCCGGCTGGTCATCGGTGACGCCGGGGCGGGCATCGCCCCAGGGGACGCCTTTTTGGTAGCGGAGGGCGGTGTCGAGGACGGTTTGGCCGAAGTATTGCCGGTGAGTCAGGCCGATGCGGGCGGCGGTGGTGTCTTGTCGCTGGACGGTGATTTCGGCGTCTTGGATGTAGCTGCGGCGTTGTTTGTGGATGACGGCGAGTTCGAGGTTAGTTTTGCGGCTTTGGTCCCGGTGAAGAAGCTGAGTGAGGATGAGTTGCTGTTCTTGGCTTTCTCCGGAATATTGAAAGGGTTCCAGCGCGGTGGCTACGGTTTGGTGATAGGTGTTGTCGGATTGGCTGAAGCTGAGGGTTTGCCGGC
This sequence comes from Acetonema longum DSM 6540, assembly GCF_000219125.1. Classification (NCBI taxonomy): domain Bacteria; kingdom Bacillati; phylum Bacillota; class Negativicutes; family Acetonemataceae; genus Acetonema; species Acetonema longum. The sequence goes on along the minus strand of NZ_AFGF01000033.1, from coordinate 6,997 downwards.
CGAAGGGGATGGAGTAGGAGAGGCTGTTGGAGCGGGTGCCGCGCTTTTCGCCTTGGTTTTCGGCGTCTTGATTGAAGGAGAGGGTCAAGATGTCGTTGGCGGACAGGAGGTTGTCGAGGCCGAAGGAGAGTGAGGCTTGCAGTTGGCCGGTGCTTTTGGCGCCGGAGTCGTCGAGGGTGGTGAGGATTTGCCAGTTCTTTTTGCGTTGGACGGTAATGAGAATGTCGCTCTGGCCGGGGGTGTCGGAGGGTTGGATTTGGATGTCGGCGTCTTGGGAGGAGGGACGGCGCATTTGTTCGAGGCCTTGCTCGAGGTCCCGAATATTGAGGAGGTCGCCTGAACGGAGGGGGAAGGCGTTTTTCCAGGTGCCCCAGGTGTCGGATTCGGCGAAGCGGATGTGGCCGACGGTGCCGGGGGCCAAGTCGAAAAATAAAATGCCAGCCGCTATGTCTTGTTCTCTAACATAAATGCGGCTGGTGATGTATCCCCGGTCCACAAGGGCTTCGTTGACGGTTTTGACGAGGAGGTTGATGCCCTGGAGGCCGATAGCCTGATTTTCATATTGTTGGAGGTAGCGTGCGATCCAGGAAAATTGTCGGTGACGGGGGCCGCGAAGATAGATTTTTCGGATAAGGAAACTGGGAGTTTCCTGAGGGAGGGTGATTTTGGCGAGGGTCTTCTTTTCTTTGCCAAGACGAGTCATGGGTTGCTGGCTGCGCTTTTGGCTGTCTTCCTGGGCTTGTTTGGCGGCAAGTCGCTGTTCTTGCTGGCGCAGGAATTCTTCCTGGGTTTTGAGGTCAGTGTCGCTGGGGGCGGCGAGGAGAGGGGCGGGGAGGGATAAGGAGATAATGAGGGCAAGCAGGGAAATCGGATTCTTGGAGAGAAGCATACGGTCACCTTCCATGATTCAGTTCAACCGGGAGCAATTGCATAAAAGAGTGCGGTGAATTGCCAGGACTAAGAGTCATATTAAAAGATTGGTTTGTAAATCCAGGTTTTACTATTATTGTATATATAATAGTCTCATTGTAGCGCATAGATTCCACCCCGACTATCAGACTTTCGTCCTATTTCATACGAGGCTTTTGTCTCGTTATGTGATATAGCCGCAGGCAAAAAAATCCACCAGCGCATATTTCCTATTTTTTGTCGCTCCTGAACTTTGCTGCCGGAGAAGATTTTTACTTATTTATAAATCCTGACCCGGTCGCTTAATGGCTGAAAATCCTTGGCCTCCGGCTCTGCCGTCGGCTTGCCGAAAGGCATCTGGGCAATGAGCTGCCATTTGTCGGGGATATGCCAGGTCTGTTTGACTTCGGCGTCGATGAGTGGATTATAATGCTGCAAAGAAGCACCCAATCCTGCCTCTTCCAGCCCAACCCAGATCACATGCTGCAACATGCCGGACGCATGGTGGGACCATATCGGAAAGTTGGCTTTATACAGAGGGAACTGGCTCTGCAGGCCTTCAATTACGCTCAGGTCTTCAAAAAAGAGTACGGAACCGCAGCCATTACGGAACGAATTGATTTTTTCCGCTGTAGGGGCAAATTTATCAGCCGGCACAAGTTTCTTCAACTCATTTTCAGTCATGTCCCAGAGCTTAGTATGTTGTTCCCCGAGGAGCAGGACGACGCGGGCGCTTTGGGAATTGAAGGCGGAGGGAGTGTACTGTACCGCATTGTTCACGATTTCTGTCAGGCTCTCCTCCGTAATGACACTTTCTTTACTGATCCCATAATAACTTCTTCTGGCCTTTACCGCCGTGAAAAATGATTTTTCCATTTTCAGCCCTCCTGGTTAATAATCTTTATTGCTAATCTCATCATATCCTATCTACCATAATTTATCAAATATTAAATCGCACCGGATAAATTGGATTTTTTTCAAATATTCAATACTATTACGCTGATTGGCTTTGTGCTATGGTATAATTTAACCAATCCGGCAAAAAGATTGAAGCTTTATATTCAAAAAAAGAAGAGGTGAAGCAACATGAACAGTAAGATTTCCCAAGCTATCGGTACAAGATATTCTCCAGTAGCCATTCTCTTTGGCGCGGAGAAACCGGCAGCTGCCATTCAATTTCAGGAAGGGCGCTGGGGCTGTATTGTGTCCATGCTGAATGCAGCCGCCAAGGGAAGGACCGCCGTGTTTGACCGCAAGACCCATGGCTGCATCGGCGGCGGCGCGGGCCTTGGATTTGGCAACACATATCTGGATTTTCCGGGAGGCATAGAGTATTTTTTATCGAAAGGCAATCCTGCCTTCTGTGAAAGCGAGGCAGGGAAAAACATCGTCCGGAATATGCCGGCCCTGAGACACGGCGAAGCCTACAAGAAAAATCCGGCATTTGCCAAGTCCTTCGCTGATGCTCTGCCTTATTATGATGTCTCGGCCGAATACATCATCTTTAAGTCTCTGGCGGAACTCCTGCCTGAGGAAAAGCCGGAAGTCATCGTTTTTCTCTGTACGCCGGATCAGATTTCCGCCATGGTGACCCTGGCCAACTATGGCCGGGACGGCGGCGATAACGTAATCGTCCCCTGGGGGGCCGGCTGTCATACCATCGGCATCATCCCGCTGAATGAAGGAAAATCCGATAACCCTCGAGGAGTCATCGGACTGACGGATATAACCGTCCGGAAACAATTGGATAAGGATATCCTGTCGTTCAGCGTTCCCTATAAAATGTTTCTGGAAATGGAAAGCAATGTGGACGAAAGCTTTCTAACCAGGGAGAGCTGGCTGGATCTCAAACAACGGAATTAGAGTAGGAAGAGCAGTCATCATCCTTAGCAGCTATCTTAACCCAACGGGCAATTTCCTGATGTACGGCCCAGAACCGGCAATTTTCTTCTGATGGCGTAAAGTGGTCGCCGGTTTGTTCATAATTAACCGCATAGCACCCGCCATTGCAGGGATGGCTGCATTGGCTGCATTGGGGCAAATGGCGGCTTTTGGATATTTGGAAAGGCGCCAGAAGGCCATAATCGATCCCGGAATGCACATTGCCGATGATGCATTGCCCTTTTTTCGATGTCAGCCCAAGCAGTTTCGAACAAGGGCTGACATCGCCGTTAGGAGCCACGGCAAGAGATGTGGCTCCCGCCTGGCAGCCCCAGCTGCCGTCTGGTTTTATCACAGTCTCGAATTCTTCAATGTATAGGCTGGCGCCGGCTTCTTTCAGAGCATAATAGTCCTGCTGTATAGCGGCAAGGCCCAGGCTGTACCGTCGAATTTCTTCCTGGCTCCAAAGCCTGGCGCCCTGTGCCGGGGCAATAATAAACTGATTGATGCCCAGGTCAACCAGCTGTCTGAAATCCTGCCTCATACTGTCGACAGCCTCGATGCTCACTGTCATTCTGGCTCCAAGCCAGCCCTGGTATTGCCGCAGCAGCGGGATCAAAGCCACGATCTGCTGCCAGGTTCCTTCGCCATTTTTCGTCTTTCGATATCGGTCATGAGTTTCCGGACCGCCGTCCAGGCTCAGCAACAGATTGATCCGATATTTAGAAAAAAAAGCAAGCATAGCTTCGTTGATCAATGTGCCGTTGGTGGTTACAGCCCACTCGACGGCAATATTTCTTTTTTGGGCATTTTCCAGAGCATAAGGCACGATTTTTTGGATAAGTTCAAATTCCAGCAAGGGTTCGCCGCCAATCAGAGTGATAGTCACGTTCGGATATCCCTGGGTCAGAAGCAGATCAATTGCCTTTGCCGCCGTGACGAAATCCATCCGGTCCTCAGGACTCCGGTTATGGACAAAACAGTATTCGCAGGCTAAATTGCAGTGAAAGGTCAGATTCAATTCCAAAGATGCCAGAACAAAGCGGTTCATTTCCCGGGACATCAGCTGCACCAATTTTTCGGCATCCGTTTTTTTGAGGCCAAAGTGTTTCCTCAAATCCGCCATAAGAGCTTGGGGGGAGTACCCCGGATTCCGCCCTGGGTACTCCCCGATAAAATCTGCAATTTGATGCAACCATTGCATGTGATTTGGCTCAGTCATTGTTCTGTTCCTTGTTCTCATTCTCTACTCTATCGCTATTTTCCTTTGTATCATCAGCTTCTCTGGGAGGCGCAAAACCGACAAACTTACTTATACAAGGTACGTTCGGCTTTGGTGGCTGTGGCGGTTTTGGCTGCCAGGGCGGTTGAGGTTGCCAAGGCGGCTGCCAAGGTGGTTGGGGTTGCCAGGAAGAACTGAAGAATCGTCTGGGACAGAAAAACCGTCTGCAGCCATGGGGCGGCCTGCAGGTATAGCTTTGCGGGCATAAGAAGCCGCCATAGCCAAAACACTGATAGCGGGCCTGGTCAGTGCCTTCCACCTGTCGCAAAATCTCTTCAAAGTCACTTTCCGACAGGGGGTCTTCCTCTTCCCAGACAATTTGCACCGAATCCACCCGTAAAGTGGCCATTCCTTCGTCAGTACCCAGCCGCAGGGTAGTTTCATCGACCTCCACTAATTCCCCATATAGTTTCGTTCCATTTGACAATTCAAGCGCCACCGGTCTACCCAGCCTGCCTTTTAATTGATTTAACACTTCCTCACTCCTCGTTGCCTGTAGTTGTATACAATAGGATCTCATTACATCATATTGCGATACAATGATTTAGGTGAGTCGTAACCCAATGCACCTTTCCAGACAAAACCGATTACCGGCACCAAACTATTTTAAGCGCCATAAATTATATCAGAACTATGCAAGAGAGCAATTGGGATGAGAGGTAGCGGCATGAATGGCGATAGTATAAACAGGCTTGTAATCCTGGCCTTGGCATTGACTGTACTCGGCGATTTTCTTGCTCTCTTAGCTGAACTATTAAACCAGCGATATACAAACAACGCGTCAAAAGAGGCGGAAATAAAGCTACAGGATGAGCTGAATCAGATCCACGGCGAACTGGCTGCATTAAAAGCCCGGTTTGATCAATCACTGCCACCGGGCGGCTAAGACCGCCTTTTGCGACAATTTCGCCAAACAGACAGTTTGCAAAGGAACATGCCGGAAATAACAGCCCCCCGTCTGCACCAACAGACGGGGGGCTTGCTTATGGTCTTGTTTTCAGATACTGCTCCAGCAATACTTTCGTTTTATTCTAANGCCTGTTCCAGTCTGCCCGCCGTAACCGCCAATTGCCGAAATCTGCCGTGTAGTTCCTCAAACCCCAATCCAGGCAGCGCCTTGAGTGACTGCAGCGGAGGAAAACAAAGGGGAAAATGACTCCAGGCTTTTTTGATGATAACGTAGGTCAAAAGAGAGCTGCCGGCAGTATATGTAAGCCCTCCTGCCAGCCGCAGCACCAGCCAGGGGAAAATCACCTGACGGGTTTGAGCCACCGAAAATCCCGAAACATGCCAGAAATACGCCTGCATTCCGCCAGAAGCCAACAGGGAGATGGCCATAATGAGAAGTCCTCCATTGATTAAAAGGATCCCCATACCGCTATATTGATAGCTTTTTTGATCCAGTGGGATTTCTGCGAAAAAAATATAATAGCTCAAGGCCAGCACCAAAAAGCCGAATACACCAAAGAGAGCCAGATGGGAATGGGCCGAGGTGATATAAGTGCCGTGAATATACCGGTTCACGGACGGGATAGCCATCAAAAATCCCAGTACTCCCGCCCCAAAGATATGATAAAACATGCTGCAGGCAATCATCGCCATGACGATGGTTTCCCTTTGTCCCAGCCGGAAAAAATATTTTGTTTTTACGGTTTTCACAAGAGAATACAGCAGCAACAGGGTCGGAACGATCTGCACCGCGCTGAACGCACCGCCTACCCAGATCCAGTAATAGGGCCCTCCGATCCAGTAATAATGGTGCCCGGTAGCAAAAATTCCGGTTATAACCATAATACTCATATCCAGATACAGCACGTTTTCAAGAACGGCTCGCTGCATCCCCGGCAGGGTCACGAGAGCTGCCGCTAGCACACCGAAGCCCAGCAGCTCCAAGCTCATCTCCTCCCACAGATGCACCACCCAGAACTTGATAAATTCTTCGGCCACCGGATGAGAATAACCCAAAATGTTGGGAATAAAAAAAACAACCAGGGTCAAGCTCCCCGCCAAAATACTCACCAAAGTGGCCCGGCTTTTCGGCATCGCTGATGCCCGATAGGTCCGGAATAAATTGTAAAGCAGCATGCTGATGGAAATCGCCACTCCCACCTTAAGAATTGGCAGTGCTTCCAGATACTCGATACCTTGGTTAAACCCCAAAAGCAGCGAGCCGAGTATGATCAGAATCGTCGCCAAAAACAGCCAGTAATTCGCTTCGATCAGTTTCAGGCTGTAGATCTCCCGGCCGGCTTCACTGCAGAAGAAATAATAGACGATGCCCATCATGCCAAACAGCGGCCACATAATACTGATGTTGAGGTGAAAGGACCTGCCGGCCGTATAGGGAATCGGCGAGGGAAAATCGGGAAATGCGGTTGTCAGCCCTCCGCCCAGGGACATGATCCCCTGAAGACCAAACAATAAAAAAGTCGTCAGGGCATATTTATAGCATAGTTTTTTGGAAATGAACATTTTTTTCTCCCTTTTATATGGTGTCTTTGCTTACTTCCCGCCGACAGGAGTGTTCTTCACATTGTGCGGCGGCCAGCCGGCAGTATCGATGCTATTTAAAAAACGGAGGTAAGCTGCCATTGCCTCGGCTTCCGTTGGGTTCAGCCGGTCATGGCGCATGGATTTGGCACCGCTTAGGAACGGCGGATCTGTCAAGTATCTGGTAATGGCTTCTTCCCCTTTTTGACCGTAAATCTTGGTAAGATCCCCCCCCATATAGCCACCGTTGCCGAAAATGGTATGACACTCAATGCAGGCTTTCTTTTGAAAGACGGTTTTACCAGCGATCGCGTCAGCCGGGATGGGATGCTGGGAGGAAGATATAAGAATGGAGTGGTAAACCAGGAAGGCAAAGAGACCGATTATTAGCAATAAGAGACTGAAAAATCCGTAAAATTTGGTCATAGCAATACC
>NZ_AFGF01000032.1 GCF_000219125.1 Acetonema longum DSM 6540 | reverse complement strand
GGTGCCGGCGAAGGCGATGGTTTGGTGGAAGGTGAAGGTGCACAGGGCCAGGTGGGCCATGATTTTTCGCGCTAGAAGGGGCTTTCTGATTGCCATGGGGTCACCTCGGTTCAATGTTTTAGAGCGGCAGGAGGAGTTGAAAGCCGTAGGTTTGATCGGCAGTTTCCAATCCGTCCGGTTTGTTTTGGGGTCAGCCGATGAGGGTATGGAAGGCATTGGCTTGTCCCTGCAGGTTTGCGCGTAAGAGGCTTCCGATCGGTGTCGCTGGGGTAGTTTTTTGAGGGCTGGATTTCCTTAACTATGTTTGTATAATTTTGTATGTTTTTTCTTTGTTTTCATTATATGATCAAGGGTGGAAAATAAGCAATATGTATTGACTCTATTGTTTTGGGTCTTTTGTCCTGTTTTTTAAAAAAAACAAGAAGCTTAGGTCGTGTCTTCAAAAAAATATTGCCAATGGCTTGACAGGGATTCATTGGTGGAGACTATCCTGCTCAACGGGGATCAGCGGTAATTCCTTGCCGCTCTAGTAGAAAACAACCTCCGACCAGTCGCAAATGTGACTGACATTTATATAAAGAGCGGCATCTGGTGAAGTGCTTTATCAATAAAATCAAACATTTCCGCAGGATCGCTACTCGTTATGAAAAACTGGCAACTTCGTATTTGTCTATGCTGTACATCGCTGGTGCTTCGATTTGGCTTCGTTGATTTTGAAAACACGACCTAGCGTCTGAACCTTTTGAACGGTCTCAGTTTCGAGCAAGAGATGAGCTGTGCAAAAGACTCTTAGCGATTCTTGTAAGTGCTCCAGGCATTAGCTATATCGGCAAACTCCTGAAGAGAGAGAGTCTCTCCCCGCCGCTGGGGATCTATGGCGGCCTGGGATAACATCCAGCCAATGGCGGCCTTGTCCAGTCCGGTGGTCTTTAAGGCATTGGAAAGGGTTTTGCGCCGCTGGGCAAAAGCTCCTTTTACCACCCGGAAAAACAGTTTTTCCTCCTGTAATGCCACCGGCGGCACATTTCGCACGGTACAGCGGATTACTGCAGATTCCACGGCCGGCGAGGGGATGAAGCTTTGCGGCGGCACGTTAAACAGAATTTCCGGCTGAGTATAATATTGCACCGCCACGGACAAAGCGCCGTAATCTTTGCCGCCGGGCGCAGCCACCATCCGTTCGGCCACTTCCTTTTGCACCATAGTCACTAACAGTTCAATCGGCAAACGGGATTCCAAAAGGTGCATAATGATAGGAGTTGTGATGTAATAAGGCAGATTCGCCACTACCTTATATCGTTCCGCCGTAATTTCCCGGGAAATGTCAAACTTTAGAATATCGCCGTGAACCACCCGCACATTTTGATACCCTTCCAAAGTCTTAGCCAATACCTGAATCAGCTTAACATCCAATTCCACGCTGACAATTTGTGCACTGGTTTCGGCCAAGCCTTGCGTCAAAGTGCCAATACCCGGCCCGATTTCCAGCACCGTGTCGGCGGAGGACAAATGAGCCGCTGTTACAATACTGTTTACCACCTGTTCGTCAATCAGGAAATTCTGTCCCAATTTTTTGCTCATACCCAGGCCAAAGGTCTTAATAATATGTAAGGTAACGTCTTTTTTCGCGATAGTCGGATGAATCATGAGCAAGCCCCCCTTGAGATGCGAAGCATTTCAGAAATAATGAGAAGTTATAATTTTTCCTGGGCAGCGTTGAATTCCTCACGGGTGACGCCGTAGGTGTTCAGACGGCGAAAAAAAGTTTTGGCATTAGCATAGCCAACCCCCAGTATTCGGCCCAATTTCGCCCTTCTTGCCGCCGAATCAGCCCCTCCGTGCAAACCGGCTCTGGTCATATCCGCCCAAATAAAGCGGGGTTCTATCTGAAGTTCCTCCGAGCGCAAAGTCTCCAGAGCGGAACGTATGACCGGGGCGGATGCCACCTCAATGCCGACTTCCCGCTCATCAGAGGCGTCTTCTTTTGGAATGAAAGCATGCTTTGCATCAGGAAACCGCTTGCTCAAATAGCGGCGTATCCGTTCCCCGGCACTGTCCGGATCGGTGAGAATAATAATACCCCGCTTTTCGTAAGCATGTTTGATTTGTTCCAGTGTATAAGGAGAAAGCCCGAACCCGCCGGTAGCCAGACACTCGGCATCTACCGCCCGTCTGACCGCAGCTATATCGTTTTTTCCCTCCACTACGATTACTTCTTTAATCAAAAAGGTACCTCCTGGGAAGATGCGAGCATCTTGGGATAAGACAGAAAGTCATGTCTCCATTGTAGCATATCGATTGGCCGGCCACAAACCCCACGGCAGAGAAAAAAGAATGCAATACATATTGTCAGTTTTGTTATTGTATCCTGTTTCGCCTTAAAAAATAAAATGGACGCCTTAGAGGCATCCATTTTAAACTTTCCTGGACAACGATTTCTTCTGTATATCGGCGCTAGGGGGGGCTGCTGTAAAGCTCATCTGCGGTCTCCTCTAGTCATCCAAAACATAGACTTTTACATCCCGCCGGCCAAATTGCCAGGCTTCGGCGGCAGCTTCCATGCATAGGTCGATCTTGTCGCCGATGATAGCGCCGCCGGTATCGGCTGCCAGGGCCACGCCGTAGCCGGGAATAAATACCCGGCTGCCCAGTGGGATAACTCCGGGATCAACCGCTACGACGCCCCGGCGGGCCGGAACGCCGCTGGCCGTTATGCCGTGGCCCGGACCATCTGTGGGCAGATAGGCGGTAGCCTCCATGATCATCATCCTCTTGAACCGCAAAGCGCCTCTGGATGTCTCCACCATATCACGACTGCCGGCCCGAAGGATCCTGTCAGTGGCCGGGGTCACAATTTCTTCGTGCAAAATTTCAGAAGAAACCTCGTTACCGTCTTCCAGCCGCTTTTTAACGGTTACTTTCTTTAATCCCGGCCGGCCCTCCTGTAATACTTCTTCTTGGCCGCTTTCCAGGGCGGGATCCGGTTGGCGCACGGTCTGATACTCAACCGGCTCTTCATTTTCCTCAATCAGCTCGACTACTTGAATTGCCTGGATCTGCATCCCCGGCGAAATCCGGGCATTTCTTTCCGGAACCAGCTTCCACCCGGGACCGGCAAGACCCAATAGCATCACCGTTTCTTCCACAGTAGGCTTGGCGGTCTGAACCTTTGCATTTTTTCCCTGATAACTGACAAATACCGGTACTGCCCGGAACACTTCGATGACCGAACCCTCGGTCAGCTTCGGCGTCGAGAGACGGTATTCATCCTGGGGACTCAGTTGGATACTTGCCTGTTTTAATACTCGCTGCGGATCCCCGTAGAAAGTAACTACCTGCAATGTTTGTCCGTCTACGGCAATATGTACTGTTTTCTTGGCATAGATGAAGCTGGTGACCAGCAGAGACGCGGCAATAACCGCGACAATCAGCGTCTTTTTTCCTTGCTTGCTGTCGAAATATTGTAATATTCTTTCGACTCCGGGACCAATGCTGCTCATAGGCTGCCTCCTTCCAGAATTCAGGGCTTTTCGGAGAAAATAATAATAGTAGGAATAGCGAATGTGTTCCAATAAGCCGAAAAGTCTCTTAAATTCTTCACAGTCATGAGTACAGTACTGCATATCTTTCTGCCCTGCCCGGATGTTCTTGCATTATAGCATACCGCAACTTCCATGTCAAAACGGCAAAACAAGTTGTAGGTTGGTTTTTCCAGAGAAGACTATGCGTCAGGTAGGAGCCAGGCGGACTGCGCCTGATAAAAAACGCCAGGATTTTCCTGACGTTTTTTATATGCCCTCACTGCTTCGGCATCACTCTTCCTCCTCAGACTCTTCGCTGCTGTCAGCTTGGTCAGGCCGTTCGGATTGGATCGGCTCCTCATCTGTCATCGACTTGTAAGAGGTATTGCCTTCGGTATGAGAGCCCTTATGCTTTTTCTTTTTCCCTAACAGTCTATCGATTAATCTCATCTTCCCATCTCCTTTCTGGCAAGAGTCTCACTGCGACTCAGTCGATTCTTGCCAATAAACTGCCCCATCTCAACTGAATCAATATATTATATTCAGGAAAGACTGTTAATGTCTTAAAAGGCTGTCCGGCCAAACATTTTTTTGAACGGACATAAAGGAGCGTACTATGGAGTCATCGTCATCCGAATCCCGGCGGGAGTATAGAACTGAAGCGCCTCCCCTAAGGGAAAATCGGCTGCTGCAGGTCCTGCTGGCCTATACTATCCTCTTTTTTATTGTCATGGGCGTGAATCCTTCCCATCGCATGGAATGGCTGGCTGAACATGTTACAACCTTTGCCGTTTTTTATCTGATACTCAAATTTCAGCGCCAGCTTCACCTTTCCAACCTGTCTTATCTGCTGATCACAATTTTTTTTACCCTGCACATCTACGGCGCCCACTATGGCTATGCCGCCACCCCGTTGGGAGCCTGGCTGCAAGATCTGTTCCACAGCCAGAGAAACCATTATGACCGAATCGTCCATTTTTCCTTTGGCCTGCTGTTCGCTTACCCCTGCTATGAGGTTCTGACCCGGGCCGTCGGTTTGCAGGGCCTTATGGCCCGCTGCATCGCCTGCGCCCTAATTCTGGCTGCCGGCGCCTTTTACGAGTTGGTGGAATGCTGGGCCTCATGCGCCTTGGTCCCGGGCAGAGGTCTGGATGCCATCGGCGCCCAGGGCGACATCTGGGATACGCAGCATGATATGGCCCTAGCCTTGTACGGTTCGATTCTTACCCTTTCTTACCCCGGATGGCGGCGCCTCTTCGGAGACCGTTGAAAAAGGCTCATCTGCGTCGTTACTCCTGCGGGCGTGCCTCGTCCCGCTCTATCAGAATTCATGGTAATAGCAGATGAGATTTCACATTTTCTTCACAAACTGAACACAATTTTGTAAAATTTGCCGGCTATACTGAGTACAGATCAAAAAACAGGAGGTAATCAGTACGAAAAAATTTGCTGCATATACTATCGTTGCCATCGTGGTCCTGGCGATTGCCGGATCGGTTGTCATGGCAGCGCCCGGTCCCGGCGGCTTCAGGGGACCCTGCGGCGACAATCCAACTGCACAACGGGTTAACCTGACAGATAGTCAAAAAGCCGACCTGGCCAAAATCGCTTATAAAATGCTGGACCTGAAAAAACAACAGTTTCAGGTGTATGTAAAAGCCGGCGCTATGACCCAGGAAGTAGCCGACGCCAGAATGACTCTGATGAAAGACCGCCTGGATAAAGCCGTGAAAGACGGAACCATAGATAGGATGGGCATGGGCATGGGACGCGGCTATCATCACAGCAAACCCGGCCCCCAACCGGCCACACCGAATAAATAAGAGTCCCCTTCATTACATTTCTATAAATAAACCCTGCCGTTTTTTGTACGGCAGGGTTTATTTATAGAAATGCCTCAACTCCCATAACCTGATTGCGATAATATCAAGAATATCTATCCAAGTCAATCCTTCAAAGGCTGAATAAAGGGAGTTGCCAAACAGGAAAAAGCGATGGAGTTTAATTTCGCCTCCGGCGAATCGGCCCGTGAGGTCATTACCACCGGATGAGCAGCCCCGACGATGATGCCGGCAATCTTTGCCCTGGCGTAATAGGTCAGAGTCTTGCCCACCAAGTTGCCGGCTTCAATACTGGGCATCAAAAACAAATCCGCTTTTCCCGAAATTTTGCTGGAAAGGCCCTTGTGCTTCGCCGCTTCCGGACTTACCGCCACGTCCATGGCGATAGGGCCCTCGATGATTCCAGGCGTTAATTCCTTATTGGCATTCATATCCGCCAATGCTTTGGCATCTGTTGTCGCCGGAATTTTAGGATTGACCATTTCATTGGCAGCCAAAACAGCTACATTCGGCTGCTCAATGCCAAGGTATTTCAATGCCTGCAGCGAGTTCATCAATATGTCTTTCTTCTCGGCCAGGTTTGGCGCCACATTCATACCACCATCGGTATGAAATACCAGCTTATCCGTTCCCGGAATTTCAAAAGCAACCAGATGACTCAGCAAGCGCCCTGTCCGCAGCCCCATTTCCGGATCTAAAATAGCCTTGAGGAATATGCTGCTGTTTACCAGACCCTTCATTAAAATATCCGCTTTTCCCGCGTGAACCAGCGACACCGCAGCCAAGGCGGCTTTTGTGTCATCCGGTTCATCAATGACCGGAGTATCACCCGGCAGTCCCAGGGATTGAATGAGGGAGACAATCAGTGAAGCATTGCCCACCAGCACCGGCGCAATAATTCCCTGATCCTGGGCTGCCTTAATCGCTTCCAGCACATCCTTATCCTGCGCCACAGCCACCGCAATCCTTTTTTTCCCCCTTAGTTTGGCTTTTGCCAAAAGCTCGGCAAAATTTGCATAGACAGGCATAATCCGTTACCTCCCTTTTTGGGGCGTAAACTAACGCCGTTTCTTCTCCTCCGAGTACACGGGATACCATTCCGGGATCATGTTAGATAATATCTCTTTTGATGAGGGTCTTTCATTAGTTGGACTCCGGCGTATTCCAACGTTTGAAGAACCACAACCATTCCGCAGGATGCTGTTTAATGGCATTTTCAAGCACGTGGGTCATTTTAACCGTATTTCGCAACACTTCCTGTTTAGGATCAGGATCATGTTCATATTCCAGCGGCGGTTCAATGACGATCTGATGGCCGCCGCCGGGAAGATGATAACTGTATACTGGAACAACGGCGGAATTAAACTTTTGGGCAAAAATCGCCGGGCCGGCAGGCGTAGATGCCTTTTTTCCCAAAAAATCCACAAATACGCCATCCCTGCCGCCATCCTGATCGGCCAGAAAGCCTAGAGCCTTGCCTCGCTTCAGAGCCCGGGCCGCCTTGACAATTTCATTTGAGCCGCGATTAAAAACTTCCAGGCCGCTCATTTCGCGATATTCATTCAGGATGCGAGTATACTGGGCATTGGGCTGGGGCTTAACAATGGTGGTAATCGGCAGGCCAGTATGGGCCAAGGCAGCGCCCATCCACTCCCAATTCCCCATATGAGCGGTAAGTATTACTACGCCACGCCCGGCTTTTAAGGCTTCTTCCAAATGGGGCAAACCCTCAATGGAAACATACCGGCTGATGTTCTCACGGCTTAAAGCCGGAATATACAAGACTTCCATCAGGGTCTGTCCCAAATTGCAAAACACCTGGCGAAGCACAGCTTTTGCTTCGCTGCGGGAAATGTTCAACCCTCGCATGGCCTGTTGGATTCCCCGCTCAAGCTGGCGTCCGGCAACCAAATAATAGAGGTGTCCTATTCCCCGTCCAATCTGGCAAATCAGAGAATATGGCAGCCGGGAAATACCCTGGCTGAGAATTTTTAATAGTTGATACTGCATATGTCCCTTCATTATTTTCTCCCTTCAGAATCTGTATGAGTTAAAACTTTGCAACAAAACCCCAAGATATTCCGTGAGAGTCATAACCGGGATTATGGGTTCTTAATCCATTGGAAACATGCATGAGGGTATACCCGATATTAATATAGGAATGTTCATTCATTCTATAAATGAGTTGAGGCCCGATCCGCCACATAAAGTTATAATACTGCCCTCCATACGGAAATTTTTTGTTATACAAGAGTATACCGCCGCTCACGTCTAATGCCGCGGACAATTTTCCCGACTGGGGTTGTTCATAGCGCAGCAGGTATACAGGACCGGCGCCGACGGCAGAACTGTTGTGAGTTTCATCATCCCAGAAAATGTCCCCCCGGGGCCGCGTGATAGTAATGCCCCGATAGAGGGTCCTATGATCGGTTGCGGAAATTTGCCTGAGGATATGTAGCGAGGTGGTATCAAGATCGCGTTCATTATCGTTTGAAGTCGTATAATCCCACAGCTCAATCTGGGAGTCCGACGCATAACCAGAGGACTGTCCCAACAGGCAGACCAGCAAAATATTCAGAACCACCAGCCATTTGAATCTAGACACAATAGGACACTCCTTTTTCTTTAAAATTGACCGGTTCAAAAAAAGAAAATTTCCTTCATCCGGACAGAATGTTGTACGGGAATTTTTGACCGGTTCAAAAAATCGACAAAATAAAACTTTATCCGACAGAGTTCAAATGAAATTGTTTTTGTTCCAATGACAAACACAGCGCATTGTCCGGCATAGCCAGCACTGTGGCAATAAGAGATTCAGCCGTTTTCAAATAGCAAGCCATCTGCTCACCGGAGGCTTTATCAGACATGGCGTCTGTTATACAGCGCAGCGTGGATAGGATAAAATTTACAGCAATGTCGGGCTGAGAAGGATGGAACCATTCTTTTTGAGTCCCTTCCTCAATGATTTTCAGCAAAGAGGGGTTGAGTACGAGCGCCGCTTGCCGGACCATTTTATTTTTGATGTGGATATTCTGTTCATCGGATAGAATGTCCAGCAGCAGGCCGTCTTTCTCTTGCGCGCTATGGATTATGGCATTTAATATCAGTTCGATTTTACGGGGGGGAGTAAAATCGTTGGAGTATGCCATTTGCGTGATGTCGGCCAATAGGACGGAGAATCGTCGGTTGACCAATCCTTCCAGTATCTCCTCCTTGGATTTAAAGTAATAATACACCATTCCTTTGGCAACACCCATTTTTTTCGTGATATCAAGGATGGTTGTTTTGCGGTAGCCGTTTGCCAAAAATAAAGGCTCGGCAGTATCTAAAATTTCATCGATCCTGATTTGAGGGTCCTGGGGAATGCGAGCCATGTAATTCACCTCAAGAAATGAAACTGATCAAATTATAAATCTTTCCCGGGATTTTGGTCAAGTTCAATTTTGCATTTTGAAAAGTAAGGCAGTAGCACTTTTATTCCTTTCTCATATCATACAGCAGACGATTGAAAAATTTGAGGTTAACCTATATGATTGACCGGACTGTATGTTAGCGATAGCTAACCTTTCTTTATCCGCCGGTGTTAGCTGTCGCTAACCTTTTTTAAGAAAACTTGGCGAAGGCAAGTGTAAGGGAGGTTAATAGTATGTATATCCCTGCAAAAGCAGCAACTTTGGCAAATCTCACGGCAGGCGCAACCTGCAAAATATCGTCCGTAGAACTTGACGGTTTGCTGCGAAGACGGATTCTGGACCTGGGCATTCTTCCTGGAACCCAGGTACAATGCTTCAGAAAAGGCCCGGCGGGCGACCCCATCGCCTTCCGGGTGCGAAACACTACCATTGCTCTGCGCAGTGATGACGCGGACCTGATTAAAGTCGACCCCATATAGTTAAAGAATGGGAGGATCGTATTATTATGAACGGTTATCAAAAAACACATGGCCGGGTGCTGCGCGAGCATTTCGGCATAATCCCTGATCCGGGGCAATGCGTTATTGCCCTGGCCGGCAATCCCAATGTTGGCAAGAGTACGGTTTTTAACACCCTGACGGGTCTCAGGCAGCACACCGGCAACTGGCCTGGCAAGACAGTAGATAACGCCCAAGGTACTTTTAGCTACCGCAAGCAATCCTTTCTCCTGGTTGATCTGCCAGGAACGTATTCGATACTGGCCCACACTGTGGAAGAACAAATCGCCCGTGATTTTATCTGTTTCGGTGAACCGGATGCCACCCTCGTAGTACTGGATGCCACCTGCCTGGAAAGAAACCTAAACCTGGTTCTGCAGGTCATGGAAATTACTCCAAACGTTATTGTTTGTGTAAACCTCATAGACGAAGCGAGAAAGAAAAACATTACGCTTCATATTGCCGCGCTGGAAAATGAACTCGGCGTACCGGTTGTGGCAACTGCCGCCCGCAGAGGGGAAGGACTCGATACTCTCCGGGAAACTCTGTACCAGGTTAGTACCGGCGCACACAAATATAGTCCACGCCAGCTCACGTATTCGCCGTCCATAGAAGAGGCGATACAGGAGCTTCTCCCCAATATTCAGCGTCTTGTCGGCCACAAGTTAAACCCCCGCTGGGTGGCTCTCCGGCTGCTGGACGGAGATAAGGCGTTCCTCGAGAGCATCAGCCGATACTTAGAGATTCAACCCGAGATGAAAGTACTTCAGGAGGCAGCCGCCTTATGAACAAAAATGTCAAGCCCATGACAACGTTAGCGGAAATGTGCACGGAAGCCGATAAACTTCGCCTTCATGCCGGCAACACGCTTGGAGATACGATTGTATCCGATATTTACGCCAGCGCCGAACAGATAGCGCGTAAAGCAGTCACGCATCAACAGGAAAATCTGTCCTCCTGGGATATCAAACTGGATGATATTCTCACATCCCGCCTTTTCGGCTACCCGATCATGCTGGCGCTGTTAGGACTGGTTTTTTGGATCACCATCGAAGGCGCAAATGTTCCTTCCAGCATGCTTGCAGACGCTTTCTTCGCCTTTCAGGACCGGCTTACCGCATGGTTTGAACTTGCCGGAGCTCCGGATTGGCTCCACGGCGTCCTCGTCCTGGGGCTTTATCGGGGCCTGGCCTGGGTCGTATCCGTCATGCTGCCGCCGATGGCCATTTTCTTTCCCCTGTTTACTCTCTTAGAAGACTTGGGGTATCTGCCGAGAGTTGCCTTTAATATGGATAGCTTTTTTAAAAAGTGCAAGGCATGCGGCAAGCAGGCGTTAACGATGTGCATGGGCTTTGGCTGTAACGCCGCCGGCATTGTATCCTGCCGCATTATTGACTCGCCGCGCGAACGGATCATCGCGATGCTGACCAATAATTTCGTACCGTGCAACGGACGCTTTCCCACCCTCATTGCGGTAGCCACCATCTTTTTCGGCGGGGCGGTCACCTCTGAATACGAGACAGCAATCGCTTCGCTAACCATAACCGCCTTAGTCCTTCTCGGCATCGCGACCACCTTTGCCGTATCCTGGATACTGTCGCATACCATTCTCAAAGGAGAACCCTCGTCCCTGGTATTAGAACTGCCGCCCTACCGCCCGCCGCAAATCGGTGCGGTCATTTACCGCTCCATCATCGACCGGACTCTCTTTGTGCTGAAGCGCGCCGTCATCATGGCCGCTCCCGCCGGCGCGATTACCTGGATACTGGGGAACATCTACATAGGAGACATGAGCATTATCGGCCATCTGGCGGATTGGCTGCAGCCGTTTGGATACGCCATCGGTATTGACGGGTTCATTCTCCTGGCGTTCGTCCTCGGCCTGCCGGCCAATGAAATCGTTGTGCCCATCCTCCTCATGAGTTATCTGGCCACAGGCCAAATGATGGAATTTGAAAGCCTGGATGCACTCCGTCAGATACTGCTCAATAATGGCTGGACCTGGCTGACCGCCGTCTGCACCATGCTGTTTTGCCTGCTGCACTGGCCTTGTACCACAGCCTTGCTCTCCGTTTACAAAGAATCCGGCAGCGTCAAATGGACCTTCCTGTCCTTCCTGATCCCGACCGGCATCGCTTTCGCCGTTTGTTTCGCCGTAGCACAATCGGCAAGATTCCTCGGTTTTGCCTAATAAACCACTCCCCGAAAATTCCGCAAGATGAAAAAAAGGGCTGCCCTCCGGCAGCCCTACAATCATATCCTGAGATACCTATGCCTGCCGGTCAGCTTATCAGTCTTATCGCACCTGCTTAGCCGCCTGCACATAATCGACAAAACACTGGTACACCGCCGGATTCCCTTTCATAAACGCCATTACATGCTTAATGGAGGCGATCGTTGATTTGGATAAGTAGTGCTCCATCGCTTCCGCTTCTGCGGCAACATCGCAATCTGCCTGTATCATTCTGAGAAAATCCTGCAGGAGAGTGTTTCTTGCCACAAGGTAATCCCCTGTCTGCCTGCCTTTGTCAGTCAATCCGATCATGCCATATTTCTGGTAAGTAATGTATCCTCCCGCACGAAGTCTTCCCAATGCCTTCGTGACTGACGGGAGCTTTACATGCAGTTTCTGGCCGATATCGGTAACCCGCACAATATCGTTATTGACTGAAAATCGGTAGATTTCCTCCAGATAATCTTCCAGGCTGGGCGACAGCATGGTTTCACCTCCGGTCCATTCGCAACAAAATTTTCGGTCTATCGATAACTTATTATAAGTTATGCGGCACATCTGATTTGTATCTATCGGAGGAGAAGAAAATCTCTGCAGTATACTGTCCGGTACTAGCGGGTATATTGACAGTAAAAAATGAAAGCTGCGCAACAGCGGGGCACTTTTTTCGAAAGAGGTCAGCCATGTTTGCCAAAAGGATGCGCCACATCAACCGGTATCGTGAAATTGCCATGGCCCTGCTCAATCAGGGCTTTGACTATATTGTGGAAGAAATGGACCTGCCCCTTGGCATCCCCTATGCTCACAGCCGCTCCGCAGTGCGGCAAAATACTGCCGCCGGCCTGGGCGAGCGCATCAGGCTGTTGTTGGAACAATTAGGCCCGACCTATGTTAAACTGGGACAGATCGCCAGCACACGGCCGGACCTTCTGCCGGCTGAAATTATTGCAGAACTGGAAAAACTCCAGGATGATGTCCCCGGTTTTTCCTTTGAGTCAGTGCGCACTTTGTTCAAGGAAGAATTGAAAGCCGATCTGGAAGAGCTATTCCGGCAATTTGACCCGGAGCCTTTGGCGGCCGCTTCTATCGGGCAGGTGCATCGGGCTCAGTTAAAGACCGGTCAGGAAGTAGCGGTGAAAATTCAGCGTCCGGACATTGCTGTCAGAATCGAAACCGATTTGGAAATTCTGCAGGAACTGGCCTCACTGGCCGAACGGCGTTTTTCCTGGGCCGAGACCTATCAGCTGGCAGGTATGATCGAGGAACTGGCCAAATCGCTCCGCATCGAATTGGACTATACCAGGGAAGCCCGCCATGGCGAAAAGTTTTCAGCCCAATACCGGGACAATCCCGCCGTATATATTCCGCAGGTATATCGGGAGTATTCCTCACAAAAGGTATTGACCACAACTTATATTGAGGGAATAAAAGTAAACGAACCGGACCGATTGAAGCAGCAAGGTTATAATCTTTCCCGCATTGCCGAGTGCTTTGCCAAAGAAATGTTCCAGCAAATTTTTGTGGCAGGATTCTTCCATGGGGATCCTCATCCCGGCAATGTGCTGGTATTACCCGGAGAAAGGATCGCTTTCCTGGATTTTGGCATGGTGGGCCGCCTCAATCCTGAAAAAAAAATACCACTTGGCTTCTGTCGTCATTGGTTTGATGCAGCAAGACCCGGAAGAGCTGTTTCAGGCGATTTTCCGCATGGGAATTATCCCTGACCAAGTTGACGAAACGCAGCTTCGGGATGATATTGATCTGTTAAGAGAGAACTACTATGGAGTTCCCTTAAGTCAAAGCAGCCTGGGCGACGCCATCAATCAGTTTTTTGCCGTTACCCAGAAACACAAGATAAAGCTGCCGGCTGACCTGGTACTGGTAGGCAAAGCCCTGCTGACCATGGAGGGAGCAGTGGAACGGCTGAATCCCCAGCTCAGCATTCTGACTCTCGCCGAACCGTTCGGCCAAGAATTGCTGCGGCAGCGTTTCCACCCTGCCACCCTCGGCAAAATACTGCGGCGTACCCTGAATGAATGCGGGGAATTGATACAGAATCTGCCCCGCCTGGTGCGAGAACTGCGGGCGGTAGTCAAACAGGGTCACCTGCGTTTGGAAGTCATCCTGCCGGATATGGAACGTGGTTTAAAAACCCTCGAACGGATCAGCAACCGGCTAGCCTTCAGTATGATTCTGCTGGCTTTCAGCATCATCATGGCCGGCGTCATTATCAGTTCCAGTCTGGCCGGCCAAACTTCCCGGCTATGGAATGTGCCGGCGCTGGAAATCGGGTTTGCCATCGCGATGGTTTTGTTTCTTTGGCTGCTGTACGCCATTCTCCGGTCAGGCAAATTATAGCTTCGAAGATTTCAACCTGACCCGCCCTTTAAATGCGTCCTTCGGAGAAAGCTATTCTATATTTTTATCCATAAACACGGTTTCATCCTTATCCTGCGGCTCCAATCTGGCGATATAACCCTGGCTCAGCCAGAAGGGAAGACCTCCTGGCAAAAAACGGTGAGTATGCAGGCATATTACAGCATACCCCAGACTCCGGCTAAATGCTTCCAGCGACGCCACCAGACGGGTGGCAATCCCGCAGCGACGCAGACGGCTGTCCACATAGCAGCGGGAAAGTTCGGCTGTTTTGGCTGCGTCATAGATCCCCCGGACCGCGGCAATGCGGTCATCGTAGCGGTTAATGGCGGCTGTTCCCGCCACTTTTTCCCCGTTTGGCCGGTCGATGGCCAGGAACATAGCAGCATCCGGTCGGCAGGCATACGCATCCGCCAGATGGGTAACATCCCAGCGTGTGGCCGAATCAGGATAATCCGGATATACCTCCCGGATCATCGGAATGATAAATCTTTCCGTGGCCGCAGCATCGCCGGCATCAAACCGGCGGATTATAATATCGCCTTTATTGTCTTTCGGATCAGTGCTCAATGCTTCTCTCCCCGCTTATGCGTTTATTTTTTTGCCTTTTTTTCTGCAAACAGGTACTGGCCGAACTTACGGCACTGTGCGCAGTTGCAAAAAACGCTAAAACTATACTTCAAATGGAATCACAGAGCCTAATAATGCTTTGGCATAAACATTTTGCACATTGGCCAGTTGATCGCGGCCGGTTTCTTCGACGACTTTCCCCCGGTATAAAAAAACAATCTTATTGCATAAATGAGCCACAGCCTGCAAATCGTGAGCCACAAACAGATAGGTCATATTCATCTCCAGCCGTAGATTATGGAGCAAGCTTAATATCTGAGTCTGAACCGATACGTCCAGCGAACTGATGGCTTCGTCCAGAACAATAAATTTAGGATTCGTGGCAATGGCCCTGGCTATGCAGACCCGCTGAAGCTGACCGCCGCTGAGCTCATGGGGATAGCGTTTTTTTAAGTCCGAAGACAGGCTGACTTTGCCCAGCAGAACATTGATGTCATCATCCAGGTTTTCTTCCCGTCTCATAGCCTGCAAGGGTTCGGCGATGGTTTCCCCGACAGTGTGCCGGGGATTGACCGAAGAGGTATAATCCTGAAAGATCACGCTCATTTTTCCCTGGTTTTCCCTGATCCACCGGCGTACCGGCTTTCCCTCAATCAGAATGGCGCCGCCGCCCTTATCCGGCAGCTCAAGGCCTAAAATCAACCGGGTCAAAGTGCTTTTACCACTGCCGCTTTCACCAACGAGGCCAACGCAGCAGCCTTCCTCAATAGTAAACGTAACCCCCTTTAATACCTTGACTTTGCTGCCGTTAAAATAAGCGCCGGCCTGGCAATAGCTCTTTTCGACATTTGTAATCCTTACCAGATCAGGCACTAACGGCACCCCGCTTCATAGCTTCAGTAAACGATTGGGACAGTTCCAGCCGGCTGTTGACCAGATATCGCGTATATTCGTGCCGGGGCTTCCTGAAAATCGCCTGCGCCTCACCGTACTCTACCCGTTCGCCGCAATGCAGGACCATCAGCTGATCGGCAAGATGCCGCACAACGCCCAGATCATGGGAAATAAAGATCAAGGCTGTCCCGGTTTCCCGCCGCAGAGTCTTGAACGCCTCCACCACCTGCCGCTGATTGATGGAATCCAGTGCTGTGGTAGATTCGTCGGCTACAATGATATCAGGTTTCATTGCCAGGGCCGTCGCAACCATACACCGCTGCAACATGCCGCCGGAAAGCTGGTGGGGATATTTCCGAATCACCTGTTCCGGATCAGGCATGTTCAGCATCGCCAAAGCTTCCAGCGTCATGCCAATAGCTTCAGATTGTCCAATCCCTTTATTTTCGATGAAGGTCTCAGCCATCTGATCGCCGATTTTTCCCAAAGGGTCAAAGGCCGACATGGCATCCTGGAGAACCATGCAGATATGCCTGCCCCGGATAGTACGCAGCATACTTTCGTCCTGCCGCAGCAAATCCAGTACTTCGCCATCGCGGCGCAGTGCCGCGGTCCCCTGCACTTGCATCCAGGGGTTGACCAGACCCAATAGAGCCCTTACAGCCATCGATTTACCGCTGCCGCTTTCCCCCACAATGCCAAGGCAGCTGTCCGGCTTTAAGTCAAAACTGATGCCATGAAGGACGGTTTCCTGATTGCGTAAATCCGTAACTGTCAGATTCCCTACCGTAAGTAAGTTATTCATGAGACCACCGCCTTCCTGCGTTTAAAAATCGTCAGGCTCTTTCGGCTAAAGCCTTTATCCAGACGGGGATTCATCGCCTCCTGAATACTGTCGCCCAAAAAATTAAAGGCGGCAACTACCAGAAAGATGGCCATGCCCGGCGGCAGCATCTGCCACGGATTAGTGGTCAGGACTTTTTTGGCTTCATTGAGCATCATGCCCCATTCCGCCATAGGCGGCTGCACACCTAAACCTAAAAAGGACAGGGCGGAAATATTCAAAATAATACTGCCTGCATCCAAAGTGGCCAATACGCAGATTTCCCCCATCGCACCGGGAATCAGATGCCGTCTCAGAATATGCCAGGCACTGCAGCCGGAAACCCGGGCAAAGCTGATATAATTTTTATCCATAAACTGAATAACAATGGAACGGATCATCCGGACATACCAGGGCCATTTGGCAATGACCATGGCGATAAGAATATTGACAATCCCGGTCCCCATCACGCCCACAATCGCCAGAATCAATACCTCGCCGGGAAAAGACAGCATGATATCGCAGAGCCGCATGATGATTTCATCCACCCAGCCCCGGAAATAACCGGCAATAAGCCCCAGCACAGCACCGATGCCGATCGTAAGAAGCATGGCGGCCAGGGACAACAGCACCGTCGTGCGTCCGCCCCACAGTATGCGGGATAAAATATCCCGCCCTAACTGGTCCGTTCCCAGCCAGTGATCGGCGGACGGCGGCGCAAATTTGTCGGCAATGTTCTGAGCAGCGGGAGGATAGGGAGCTGCGACCGGCGCCAACAGTGACAATACGATCACCATACCTAAAAAAGCAGCCATGATGACAGCCATTTTATCGGCTTTCAAGCGTTTCCAGAAACCGGCCATATCAGTCCCCCTCCTGTTTCATTCTGGGATCCATGACGGCTATGCCGATATCGACCAGCAAATTGCATACGACAAACAGTACCGCCATAATCAGAACGTAGGCCTGAATAACCGGGAAGTCCCGGTTAAAGATAGCCGTGACGCACAGCCGCCCCACCCCGGGCCAGGCAAAGATATTTTCGATGACAACCGTTCCGGCGATCAGCTTGGGTATGGACATTCCCAGGGCGGTCAGCGAACTATGCAGCGAGTTTTTAAAAACCCGCCTCGTAATGGCGCTGTTTTTCAGTCCCCTGACTCTTCCGTATAAAACGAAATGGGAATGCCCATTTTGAATCATGTTATTGCGAATCAAACGCACATAGGTGGAGATATACCCGAGCGACAAGGTGAGCGCCGGCATAATGACCGCATCGGGCGTCCTCATACCGCTAGTTGGAAGAATAGGTATCTTCACAGCCAGCAGCCACATCAGCAGAATCCCCGCCCAAAAAGCAGGCAGGGCGGTGCCCGCAAAAACCAACCCCCGGATCACGATATCCCCCGCACTCCCCTCATGCAAAGCGCAGAAAACGCCTGCCGCCACCGAAACCGCCAGGATCATGAGCAGGGAGACACCTGCCAGATATAAGGTGGGGGGAATAGCCCGGACGAATTCATCGGCAACCAGTCTATCATTGACATAAGACCGGCCGAAATCGCCGTGCAGGGCATGGCTCATCCACTCAAGATACCGGGTTAGAAAGGGTTTGTCCAATCTCAGCTGCTGCCGCATTTGCGCCACGTTTTCTTCCGTAGGCGTAATCTCGTTGACCCTGAGAGCCACCTCGGCGGGATCGCTGGGACTCAGGCTGATCAGGATAAAAGAAAAGAAGGAGATTCCAATAAGAACCGGAATCATCCACAGAATTCTCTTGATGATGTAATCTTTCACCGGTTACTCCATTTCTAAACTTATCCAATTATCCGGCATGCAGCCGGCTAATTGCCGAAATACATCTTTTCAAAGGGAATCTCATACTGGGAATCATTAAAGGTTACCCCTTTAAGCCCTTTAATACCGACCGCCTTGGTTTTCGAATAAGAAATCGGGATGTAAACGCACTGCTCACTGATGTATGTAAAAATTTCCCTGTAGCTTGCGGCCCGCTGCTGTTCGCCAGCCGCAATCATTGTCTTGGTAATGGTCTCATCCAGCCACTGTTTCCGGACAAGGCCGCTTTGCGCCTGATAATCGCCGTGGGCGGCAATTCTCCAGGAAGACACATAGGACTGCGGGTCATAGGGAGTCCCCCAGGATAAGGAATATTGCAAGTCAAAGTCGCCGGTTTTCTGCCGGTCCAGAAAAGCTTGTTTTTCTTCCGCCAGTATGTTCATCTTCACACCAACGGCTGCCAAATCGGCCTGAATGGATTCGGCGATTGTTCCTTCCTGGGCATTCTGGACATTATAGGAAAAGGTCACTTCGCATTTTTGGCCGTCTTTGGCCCGAACGCCGTCGGTGCCCTTGACCCAGCCGGCTTCATCCAGCAGCTTGCCGGCTTTAACCGGATCATAGGCAAAGGTTTTTAAATCAAGGTTACAATACGGCGCGTTTTTCGACATCAGCGTGTCCGCCTGGTCTTCAGAGCCGTTGAGAATCCCTTTGATGATGTTCTGCTTATTGACGGCATGGGCGAATGCCTCGCGAACTTTCAGATCCCGGGTCACCGGCGCTTTGGTATTTAGTAAAATGGCCCGCGACGCGATGGGCCGGCTGAGATAGGTCTGGTAGGCGCCTTCTTTCTCCAGCTTTTTATACGAATCAAGATCAATCTGATCACCGTCGGCTCCGAACAGCAGGTCAATTTCCCCGCTTTGCAGAGCTAAAAGAATCGTCTGAGGATCGGGCATAACCTTCCAGTTGATGGCAGTCACCTTTGGTTTTTCACCCCAGTAAGCTTCATTGCGGGTAAACGTGGCGTACTGATTGTTTTCATGCCTGGCCAAAATCCAGGGGCCGGTTCCGGCATAGCCGCTGACGCCGTAGTGTGTCTCGCCATTAATAAAACATTTGGGCGAGATGAATCTAAAAGGCCTGGTTAACCCCAATTCAACCAAAGTCGGATAATAAGGATGCTTTAGCACCAGCTTGAACGTATGATCGTCAATCGCAATCGTCTCCTTGATTTCATTGACCATGTCCAGCCACTGATGGCGTTTGACGTTGGCAATAATGGCGTCCATATTCAATTTAACCGCTTGGGCGTTAAAGGGTTCACCATCCGTGAAGGCAACTCCCTTGCGCAGATGGAAGGTATACTCCAGGCCATCCGGAGAGATCTCCCAGCTTTCGGCCAGGGCCGGCTTAACCTCACCGTCTTCATTTTTGGTCAGGCCTTCAAACACCATATTCTGGGCGGCCATTTCTCCCGAATACAAATGCGGATTGATATTCCGGATGTCTTTGGTACTGGCATAATTAATCTCTGTCCGGCCGGCGACACCCGTGTTCGTGGCGCTTTTGCCGCAGCCCGTAAATATGCCGGCTGCCATGACCAGCATGAACGCCACTGCGAAAGTTTGTTTCCAATTCATTGGCTTCTCCCTCTCCTTAACAGAATTATCCGGATTCCTTTGCGGTTGCAGGCAACCTTGTGCTCGATAGCAATGGCTTGTTCGACCGGCAGGCATCCACCTGCTGAGTGCACCGCGGGTAAAAGGGGCAGCCTGCACAGTTTCCCGGATCATCCCATTGCTAAAAAATAAAAACCAAAAAGATCTGCCTCTTCACGAGGCATCCTTCATGGCTTTTGTTCATCGTATAAAGTTGCACCAGCAGGATTATAAATCACGATCTTAATACTACGGGTCCGCCTTCATTACGGCACAGGTGATTTTCGAATCACCCTACTGTGTTATATGTTACACAAATTGTTTTTTCCCGTCAATCTATTCTGCATTCTCTGCTTTTTCATCTGCTACCGGTTCCAGTTCCAGTACGTTTGTTTTTATTGTTTTCCTTCCAGGTAATATCTTACCCACATAATTACTTCAGATAATGAAGGATGTGGCGTCATAGTCTCACCGATACTTTTCACGGAGTGAGGGTCTAAATAGCGAGTCATCCTGGAGGCCCGCAATTGCTTTACCGCCTTAGATGCAATAGGTTCATTAATAGGCGTAAGTGTCGTTTCGCCAGCATTCATAAGATTAATAAATGGTTGGAGTAAAATGGACGCTTGTGGCCCGATGGAATGGATGCCCAGAATGGTGTTTGTTTTTTTATCTACCACAATTTTAACAAACCCATCATGATCGTCTCCTGGCTCAAATCCAAGGGCAAATCCTTTGGCGGTCGATGAGTAGTGATGTTTTGCCGTTAGTATTTCATAGCCCGACTGGACGGCCTGCTGCTCTGTCAGGCCCACATGAGCAACCTGAGGATAGGTAAAAGTTACCACCGGTACTAAATCGTAGCGGGCCCAGCGCCAGTCCTGCAGCGGGTGCCCGCCAAACAGATTGTGGGCGACGATCTCAGCTTCATAATTCGCTTTATGGCGGAATGGAGCTTCACCGTTGACGTCGCCAAACGCCCAGACACCCTCAACATTCGTTTCCAGGAATTCATTGGTGCGAATCCAGCCCCGATTGTCAGTTACAATGCTTGTATTATCCAGACGCAAACGGTCTGTGTTTGGGTGTATGCCGGAAGCGAGTAAAATCTCTTCCGCCCGGACTTCGCAGGTTTCACCCGTGATTTTATGGGAAATGGTCAGGATTTTTTCGCCGTTTTCCACCCTCACCGCAGTTGGTATGTGATTTAATAAAACGTCAATGCCAATTCCGTGGAGGTCTTTTAAAATCTGGGCGGAGATTTCTTCATCCTCCTTAATCAAAAGGCGCGTATTACGCTGCACCAAAGTAACTTTCGCACCGGCAGCCGCGAACACATGGGCAAATTCGGTACCGATCGGACCGCCGCCCAAAATGATTAGGCTTTTGTATGGTGTTTGAGGATACTTATCGCCAAACAGCGATTCAGACATTAGATAACCCGCCTCTTCTAAACCATCAATAAAAGGTATATTCGTACGCGACCCAACGGCAATGAAAATTTTATCGGCTGTAAATTCTTCTGAGAGAGTACCGTCATTCAACGCTACTTGTAAGACTTTTTCTCCGGTAAAATAACCGGTCCCCTGATAGATGTCGACATTTTTCTTCGCTTGATAATAGGTTAAAATATCATTGCTTTCATATATTTTCTGCCAAACACGCCGGGAAACCGTCTCCCAGTTCATGCGTGCCGGAGCCACCTCGACGCCGATCTTCGGCAATCCTTCAATTTCTCTGATATAGTCCGCCGCCGTAACCATTACCTTAGTAGGAATACATCCCCGGGTTAAACACGTTCCCCCAAACCTCCCTCTTTCTATCATCGCGCATTTTAATCCTTGTTCAAGGGCTGCATCCAAGACGATATTGGCAGACCCGGAACCGATTACCGCAACATCATATTGGTTCATTCCATTAGCCCCTCTTTCATTCAGTTTTCTTAGCTAATAATACGTTTACGTGCTAATAGTCAAATATATCACTGAAAACTAACCCTGTCGTTCTTTCTCAAGAATTTTTATCTCCGGCCGTCAAGCTGAATGGTCGTATCGCAAGCGTCAAACCCGGCAGCGCCGCAAAGATAAGACGCACCCGGGGCAAGACAAATCTTCCGGGTGCGTCTTATCGGCTTTTTTAGTGACCGCAGGTATGCCCTTCATGGTCATGGTCGCAGGCATTGCCGCCATCGGCAAGTTCTCCGTGCAGGTAAGAGGCCACCAGGTTTTCAGGGGTGTCAGAGGGAGCGCCGCACAGGACTTTTATGCCGCGCTGGCGAAAAATCGCCTGAGCAGCTTCCCCCATGCCGCCGACCAAAATATCGGTGCAGCCCTGGTCCGCTACCCAGTTGGGAATTACGCCGGGCGCATGAGGTGGCGGCGTCAGTTTTTTTTGTTCGGTAATTTTACCGTCTTCAACTGTGAGGATCGCGAATTGTTGACAGTGGCCAAAATGGACGCAAAGTTTTCCTCCGGCCAAAGGAATGGCAATTTTCATGGTTAAATCAGCACCTTCCTGTTAATTTTGGAGTTGACGGATCATTCGTTCCACAATCTGCTGCATTTCTTCTTTGGTATGACTGGTCAAACTGTCTATAGCCCGGCCGGCATCGCCGGCGGTTACCACACCCGGGTCAATGGGCAGCTTTCCCAGGAAGGGAATATTCCAGTCAGCAGCGGTTTTTTCACCGCCGCCGCTTTTGAATATGGCGTGAGTGCTGCCGCAGTCGGGACAGATAAAACCGCTCATATTTTCAATCAGGCCGAGCACCGGCATCTTGACCTGCCGACAGAACTGGATGGACTTGCGCACATCGGCCAACGCTATTTCCTGGGGCGTGGTCACGATGACGGCCTGGCAGCCTGGAATGGTTTGGGCTACCGTCAGTGGCTCATCGCCTGTTCCGGGCGGGCTGTCGATAATGAGAAAGTCGAGCGGCCCCCAATCGACATCGCCCAGGAACTGGCGGATAATGCCGATTTTCATTGGACCTCGCCAGATTAGTGGCGCATCCGGCTGACCTAAAAATCCTTGTATCGACATTACTTTCAAATTTTCGGCATACTGGTAAGGTTGAATCCGATTTTCGATGACATTCAGCCCAAGGCCGGTAAGACCTAACAAGCCGGCGATGCTTGGCCCATGTACATCCACGTCAAGCAAACCGACGCAATAGCCCTGATTGCTCAAAAATACAGCCAGATTGGTGGCGACGGTGCTTTTGCCGACGCCGCCCTTGCCGCTCATCACCAGCAGCTTATGATCGACAGTTTGAAGAAACTGTTCAATTTTTTGTCTCTGTGCTTCAAAGTCCCTGTCTTTGGCAGTCGCGTTACAAGACATTCTGTAATCCATCTCCTTTATCTTTCCGTAGACCCGCTCATGTGAAATATATTTCATAATTAAGACAAAAAATTAACTGTCGCGCTGTACCGACTGCGCTCCGCATTGGGGGCAATTCATATCCCGGCCCCTCTGCCCGGTGCCATGGGGAACTGACCACCTGTAATCGCACTCAAGACAACTGAAAGACCGCAGCTTATCGTGATTTTGATGTTCTATGCGAAAAGTTCCCCCTGCAATGGTCACAGCTTTCCCCTGCCACATGGCTGTGGCGATTTTCTGCCGCGCCTTGTTGACGATCCGATGCAGCGTAGGCCGGGAAACCGCCATGCTTTCCGCTGCCTCACCCATATCCAGTTGTTCGGCGTCGACCAGCCTGATGGCTTCCATCTCTTCAAATGTGAGAATCACTTCATCGATTTCCCGCATGGGGACACCGACAGGTTTATAACTGGTAACCGGCGGTAATTGCTGAATTCTTCGTTCTTTGTGTGGTCTTGCCATATTTCCCTCTTCATTATGAAATATATCTCATGTGTAGTTTACCATCCGGATTACTTCATTGTCAAATATATTTCATTACATTGCGTTTGGATTACGAAAAAAATCTTGATATATTTTCAGATTTTAACCGGCTAATAACAAAATGAACGCATCTGATTACGAAATGTTATCTGATTGCGCTCATTTATGGAACCGTTGAAGCAGCGGTTATAACTCTTTTTCCCAGCCAGCGGACCAAAAGATCATGTGATAAAATTATACCCCAATCTCTTCATCGGTTAAGTAACAGGCCGGATCAGACGCCCAGAAGTCCCCGGTAACGGCTTCGGCACGTGTACGGAAATTACCATTACAGTAATTTAAAAACCGGCATTTGGCGCAGCGTCCTTTCAGAAGGGGCTTCCGGTTCTTTAGACCAGCCAAGATCGGGTGGGAAAGATCGGTCCAAATATCACCGAATTTACGTTCCCGAACATTGCCAAAGGTAATATGCTGGGTAAACTGGTCAGGATGTACATATCCCAGAGGGTCCACTTCGGCAAAAGCGATTCCCGAACGGTTTCCCCCGTTCAGGCCGATCAGTTCTTTAATCTTGTCGGCTTTCTCCGGATCTTTCTTGATGGTTCGCAGATAGAGATACACCCCGTCGCAGTGATTGTCAACTGTTAAGATCTCTTTTTTTAGCCCGCGTTCCTCAAAATCCATGGAACGGCGGATAATGGTTTCCATGGCTCGCCTGGATTCCTCCGGCGAAACATCTTCTTTGATCATCTGATTTCCGCGACCGGAGTAAACCAAATGATAAAAACAGACCCTGTCAATGTTTTCTTCTTCAATAAAGTCAAAAATCTTGTCCAACTCGGCAAAATTATGACTGTTAATGGTAAAACGGAGTCCGACCCGCTGCTTTGCCGCAACACAGTTCTGAATCCCTTCCATGGCTGCCTGGAAAGCGCCCTCTTTGCCGCGGAATTTGTCATTAACCTCTCGCAAGCCATCCAGGGATATCCCCACATAGCCGATGCCGATATCCTTGATTCGCCGCGCAGTTTCACCGGTAATTAAGGTTCCATTGGTGGAAAGCGTGGGACGAATCCCTTTAGAGGCAGCATATCCCGCCAATTCGAAGAAATCAGGACGAATCAAAGGTTCCCCGCCGGAGAAAAGCAGCACCGGAACTTTAAAATCCGCTAAATCGTCAATAAAGCGCCTGGCTTCTTCTGTCGTCAATTCTCCCTGATATTTTCGGGCGTCTGATTCCATATAACAATGGGCGCACTTGAGATTGCAGGTTCTGGTTGAGTTCCAGACAACCACAGGCCCCGAACCCAAGGCAGTTCCATGCACAGCGTCTTTAGCGCCTTTGGTATAACGGAGGGAATCCCCAAAGTATTCCATGTTAAACAGCAGTTTGGTCACACTGATCATGTTCTGCTCCTTTTCAGAGTCTCAACTCGTTTGATTCACGTTTCACGCTAATGTTAGGTTCGCCAAAGGTCCGGCAACCTCCTGCTTGGTTTGGACACGCGCCTCTACTACATTCCATCCTCAATCGTATATAAGCTGCTGCAGGGTTATCCCCCCCAGAGGGGGGCTGACTCTGCGCCGCCAGGCAGGATGGAGACGATCAACGCGCCAGCGTTTGCAATATCGCCGGATAGTATGTGCTCGCCAAATGCGCTACGGCTCTCTGCCAGGAATTCTCGTGAAAAAA
>NZ_AFGF01000031.1 GCF_000219125.1 Acetonema longum DSM 6540 | reverse complement strand
GAAAAATCCGGTTTGCTTTTTTATACGACTCCTGCACGGATATGACCATCATTTTTTCCTCCTTTTCCGCCTGCCCGTGGGTAGGCGCCACGCTACTATCCTTCACTCATGGGCTGCTGTATCGACAGTTCGGAAAGCAGCACTTTTCGGATGCGAATTGAATTGCAGTGTTGTTCTGACTACCCGAAAGATCCCTTGCTTTCCTCCTGTTCCGAGATGCAAGCATCTCTAGGCCATCCTA